>JAPSFT010000018.1 GCA_035063765.1 Deltaproteobacteria bacterium | reverse complement strand
CGCGCTCTCCCCCGCCCGCGCGCTCTGTTCACTGCTCTGGTTCCGGCCGGCCTCGCCCGCGCTCGCGCGCGCGGCGCGCGGCGCGCGGCTCGACGCCGCGCTCGCGGCCTCGCCGCGCGCGGCGCTCGCGCCACCGCGCGCGGCCGGCCCGCGCGCCGGCGAGGCCGTCGTACACATCGATGCGACGGGGAGCGGGCGCGTGTTCACGAGCGAGGCGGCGCTGGCCGGCGCGCTGGTGGCGCGCGCCGCCGCGCTCGGCGTGCCGGCAGCGGCGGCGGTGGCCGGCTCGCGCCTGGTCGCGGAGCTGGCGGCCCGCGACGCCGCCCGGCGCGAGGGCCCGGGCGCCACGCGCGTCCTCGCGCCCGGCGCCGACGCAGCCTTCCTCGCGCCGCTGCCGCTCGATCTCCTCGACCTCGACGACGCACTCGCCGAGACGCTCACCCGCTTCGGGATCCACCGGGTCGGCACGCTGCTCGCGCTGCCGGCCGCCGCGCTCGCCACCCGTCTCGGCTCGGCGGCGGCCGAGCTGGTGTCAGCGCTGTGTGGTGTCGGCATCCCGACGGAGGCCAGCGAGCCACCGATCCCGGCTCCGCACGAGGCGCAGCTCGAGGAGGCCATCGACCTCGAGGTGCCGCTGGATCGCCTCGAGCCGCTCTCGTTCGTGCTGCGCGGCCTGCTCGGGCGCCTGCTCGGCCGGCTGGGCGCACGCCATCTGGCCTGCGCGGAGCTCGAGCTGACGCTCCAGCTCTCGGCCGGCGCCGGCCGCAGCGCGCGCGGCGCCCGCGACGTGCGCCGGCTGCGGCTGGCGGCGCCGGCGACCGAGCCACGGCCATGGCTGCGCCGGCTCCAGGCCACGCTCGAGATCGACCCTCCGGCGGCCCCGATCGAAGGCTGTGCGCTCGCCGCCGAAGGGGTTCCCGCCCGCCGCGACCAGCTCGACCTGTTCCGGCCCGCCGGCCCCGCACCTGCCGCGCTCGACGAGCTGCTGGCAGAGCTCGAGGCGCTGTGCGGCCCCGAGCGGATCGGTGCCCCCCGGGTCCCGGACGACCCCCACCCCGGCGCCTGGGGGCTCGGGCCCTTCGCCCCGCCGCCCTCCGGCCCGGTCCCGGAACGCCCCCCTCCGCACGCGCTCGCCGTGCGCGCGCTGCGCCCGCCCCTGCCCGCCGAGGTGCGCGTGCGCGCCGGCCGCCCCGCCTGGGTACGCAGCGCGCTGGCGCACGGCGAGGTCGTGCACTGCGCCGGCCCCTGGCGCGCCACGGGCGGCTGGTGGGCCGCGGACTGCTCCTTCGCCTTCGACTCCTTCGACGTCGCCACGAGCGACGGCCTGCTGGTGCGGCTTCGCTACGACCGCATCCGCCACAGCTGGGAGATCGACGCGCTGTACGACTGATCCGGTCCCAGGACCCGGCGGGCAAGGTGCTCACACCAGCCTCCCGGCCCGGTCCCGGAGGGAGTGCTGCCCGGACCCTTCCGCTCCGACCGGCCAAGGGCTATACGCCCGCCATGCCCCATCCCCGCACGATCCGCAGGACACGCCCGGCGCGCGGCGACGCGCCCGTGCTCTTCTTCAAGAGCTTCCTCGAGAGACCGAAGGAGGTCGGCTCGGTGATCCCGAGCTCTCGCTTCCTCGAGCGCCGCGTCGCGCGCGCCGCCCGGCTCGGAAGCGCGAAGGTCGTCGTGGAGCTCGGCCCCGGCACCGGCGGCACGACCCGCGCCCTGCTGCGCCACATGGCGCCGGACGCGAAGCTCGTGGCGATCGAGATCAACCCGAAGCTCGCCGAACAGGTGCGCACGCGGATCCCGGATCCGCGCCTCCACGTCCACACCGGCTGCGCGGGCGACATCGACGAGGCCCTGCGCGCGGCTGGCGCCGGCGCGCCGGACGTCGTCGTCTCCGGCATCCCCTTCTCGACCATGCCGCGGGCGCTCGCGCTCGACATCCTGCGCGCGGTGCGCGAGGCCCTGCCGCCGGGCGGCCTGTTCGTCGCCTACCAGGTCCGCGACCGCGTGAAGGTGCTCGGCCGCACGGTCTTCGGCGAGCCGCGCAGCGAGCTCGAGGTGCGCAACGTCCCGCCGATGCGCGTCTACCGCTTCGAGAAGGCGAGCCAGCGAGCGTAGCGGGCGGCCCCCCCCGCGAGAGACCGGAGCCGCTGCGCAGCGGGCCCGGGGCGAGCGCAGTCCTCGGGCCGCCGGCGTGCCGGCCACCTACTCCTCGTCGCGCTCCCCCCGCTTGCGCTGGAGCGTGAGCCCGGCGCGCACCGCCTGCTCCTGGCCCGCGCGCACCACGGCCCGGGCGCCGAAGCGCTCGGTGATCGCGTCGAGCGCGCGGTTGAGCTGCCGGGCGCGGCCGCGCGCCGCCGAGGGCGCGAAGAGCGCGAGCTGCTCGTCGTCCGCCGCGACCAGGTGGGTCGCGCGGACGCCGAGCAGCCGCACCGGGACGGCCGGCGTGCGCTCGAGCAGCCTGCGGGCCGCGGCGGCCAGGACGGCGCCGTCGTCGGTCGGCTCGGGAAGCGTCGCGCGGCGCGTCACGACCGGGTAGCCGCGCGGACCCGGCGCCCGGCGGCGCGCGAGCTTCACCACGAGCACGACGGTGCGCGCGAGCCAGCCGTCGCGGCGCAGCCGCCGCGCCACCGACTCGGCGTGCTCGAGCAGCACCGCGCGCAGCTGGTCGCGGTCGGCGACGTCCCCCGCGAAGGTGTTCTCCTCGCCGTACGAGACCGGATCGCGATCGGGCTCGATCGGGCGCTCGTCGAGGCCGCGGGCAAGGGCCGCCGCGCGCGGGCCACCGGCCGCGCCGAGCAGACGCACGAGTGTGCCGGTATCGGCACGCGCGAGGTCGCCGACGGTCTCGAAGCCGGCGCGGCGCAACCTTGCCTCCGCGACCGGGCCCACACCCCACAGCCGGCCGACGGGCAGCGGGTGCAGGAAGGCGTCCACGCCCGCCGGCTCGATCTCGAGCAGCCCGTCGGGCTTGGCGGCGTCGCTCGCAAGCTTCGCGATCGTGCGGCTCGGGCCGATCCCCACCGACACGGCGAGGCCGACCTCGTCGCGGACCGCCCGGCGCAACGCCTCGCCGGCGGCGCGCGGGGGGCCGAGCAGGCGCCCGGTACCGCTGAGGTCGAGGAAGGCCTCGTCGAGCGAGAGGCCCTCCACGAGCGGCGAGAAGCGCCGGAAGACGGCGAACACCTGGCGCGACACCGAGGCATACTTGCGCATGTCGCCGGGCAGGAAGACCCCCTCCGGGCACAGGCGGCGGGCTTCGAAGCCAGGCATCGCCGAGCGCACGCCGAAGCGGCGCGCCTCGTAGCTCGCCGCCGACACGACCCCGCGCGGGCCGCTGCCGCCCACGATCACCGGGCGCCCGCGCAGCTCGGGCCGGTCGCGCTGCTCCACCGACGCGTAGAATGCGTCGAGGTCCGCGTGCAGGATGACGCGCTCGGGCGGCACCCCCGCAGGCTACCGGCGCATCCGCCCGAGCGCTGCGAGCGCCACGTCCCACGGCAGCCCGGCCGCCTCGCGCGCCAGCGCCCACAGCCAGGGCCCGGTACCGGCCGCGGCGCGCGTGCCGCGGGCCGGGGCCGCGCCCGCGCGGACGCCGAGCGCGCGCAGCACCGCGCGGCAGCGCAGTAGGTGGTAGTCGTCGCTGCAGGCGATCACCTCGGTGGCGCCGACCTCGCGCAGCACGCGCGCGCAGGCGCGCAGCGACGAAAGCGTGTCGGTGCCGGTCTCCTCGAGGACGACGCGCGCCTCCGGCACGCCGGCCGCCCCGAGCAGGCCCGCCATCACGCGCGCCTCGGAGGGCGGATGGTCGCCGACCGCACCGGTGACGAGGAAGCGCGTCGCGGGATCCGCGGCCGCCAGCGCGGCGGCGATGCGCCGGCGCAGGGCGCCGCTCGGGCGCCCCCCCGGCAGCACGCGCGCCCCCAAGACCACGATCCAGCGCCCCATCACTCCTCTCGCAGGCCTGCAGCGGTCGAGTCCGCCGCGCGGAGCCGGTATCGTCGCGCACATGAGCGAAGCCGCATCCGAAGCCGTTGCCGCCGCCGAGCGGGCCCCCGCCGCCGGCGAGGGTCCCGCCGCCGGCGTGACCTGGGACCTCTCCGATCTCTATGCCGGCCCCGACGACCCGCGCCTCGAGAGCGATCTCGCCGGCGCGCTCGCGGCGGCCCAGGCCTTTGCCGGGCGCCATCGCGGCCGGGTCGCCACGCTCGACGCGGCGGGCCTCGCCGCGGCCCTCGACGAGCTCGAGGCCTTCGAGGAGCCCGCTCACCGCGCGGGCGCCTACGCGCAGCTCCTCTTCGCCGCCGACACCGCGACCCCCCGTCACGGGGCCCTGCTCCAGCACGTCCAGGAGCGCAGCAGCGAGATCCGCAACGCACTCGTGTTCTTCGAGCTCGAGTGGGTGGCGCTCGACGACGGGGCCGCCGAGAAGCTGCTCGGCGATCCGGCGCTCGCGCGCCGCCACCACCTGCTCGCGACGATGCGCCGCCACCGCCCGCACCTCCTGAGCGAGCCCGAGGAGAAGCTCCTCGAGGAGGCAGCCAACACCGGCGCTCGCGCCTGGAGCCGGCTCTTCGACGAGACGCTGGCCTCGCTGCGCTTCTCCCTCGCCGGGCGCGAAGGAGAGAAGACCGAGGAGGAGATCCTGGCGCTCCTCTACGACCCCGACCGCGAGACGCGCCGGCTCGCCGCCGACGCCCTCACCCGGGGCCTGCGCGCGAACGCCCGCTTGCTCGGCTTCGTCTTCAACACGCTCGTCCAGGACAAGGCCGGCCGCGACCGCCTGCGCCGCTACCCCGAGCCTGCGGCCGACCGCCACCTCGCCAACGAGATCGAGCCCGCGACCGTGGCCGCCCTGCTGCGCGCCTGCGAGGAACGCTACGACCTCGTGCACCGCTACTACCGGCTCAAGCGCCGGCTCCTCGGCCTGGACGAGCTCCTCGACTACGACCGCTACGCGCCGGTCGCCGCCGCCGAAGGCCGGCGCTCCTGGGACGCCGCACGCGATCTCGTGCTCGGGGCCTACGGCGACTTTGCGCCCGAGCTCGCGGAGATCGCCGGCTCCTTCTTCACGGGGCGCTGGATCGACGCCGAGCTGCGGCCCGGCAAGCGCGGCGGCGCGTTCTCGGCCTCGACGGTCCCGTCCCTCCACCCCTACGTCCTGCTCAACTACACCGGCAACCTGCGCGACGTCGCGACGCTCGCCCACGAGCTCGGCCACGGCGTGCACCAGTACCTGTCACGCGGCCAGGGTCTCTTCCAGCAGGACACGCCGCTCACCACCGCCGAGACGGCCAGCGTGTTCGGCGAGATGCTGGTGTTCCGGCGCCTGCTGCGCGAGGAGGACGACCCGAAGGTCCGGCTCGGTCTCCTGTGCGGGAAGCTCGAGGACGCCTTCGCGACGGTCTTCCGCCAGGTCGCGATGACCCGCTTCGAGGAGGCCCTCCACGCGGCGCGGCGCCGCGAGGGCGAGCTCCCGATCGAGCGCGTGAACGCGCTCTGGATGGACGCCAACCGCCCGATGTTCGGCGACGCCGTGACGCTTCGCGACGACTACGCCTGGTGGTGGCTCTACATCCCCCACTTCGTGCACTCGCCCTTCTACTGCTACGCCTACGCCTTCGGCGAGCTGCTGGTGCTGGCGCTGGTACAGCGCTACGACGAGGAGGGACCCGCCTTCGTTCCGCGCTACCTCCAGATGCTGGCGGCCGGCGGCTCGGAGTCGCCGAGCGAGGTCGTGGCGCGCACGGGGCTCGACATCGCCGACCCGGACTTCTGGGCGCGCGGCCTCTCGCTGCTCGAGGAGCTGCTCGTGCAGGCGGAGGAAGCGGCAGCGGCGCTCCTGCCGTCCTAGCGCCTTCGCGGGGTTGCCGGGAACCCGGCTCGGAGGCGGTCCGTTCGCGCTCCTGCTAGCAACAGCTCGGGCGGCGCGCGGCGCGCTCCTCGAGTGCTCGGCGCGCCGCGGCCGCGTCGCCCGGGCTCGGGAGCGCGCCCGGCGCCGCGGCCCAGCCCAGGAAGCCGCGCAGGAAGTCGCGCAGGGCGCTCAGCGCGTTGCGGGCTCGCCTCGTCATGCTCCCATGGGCTCCGCGGCGGCCGCTGCGGGCCGCGAGCGCAGGGTCCGCCACCACACGCGCGCCGCGTCGAGCACGACGATCGTCACGAGGGCCATGAACAGCGCGGTGACGGCCGCGTCGAGCCGGTAGTTGAAGATCACGTGCTGGGTCCCGGCGATCTGCTCGGGAGCGATGCGGCCGGCGGCGATCTCACCGGCCAGGAAGTCGGCCTGGGCGAGGAAGCCGATGCGCCGGTCGGGATGGAAGATCTTCTGCCAGCCGGCCGTCATCGTGACGGCGAGCAGCCAGGCGAGCGGGAGCGCCGTCAGCACGCCGAAGCGCGCGCGGTGATACTTGACGAGGATCGTCGTCGCCGCGGCGAGCGCCGTCGCGGCGAGCAGCTGGTTCGCGATCCCGAACAGCGGCCAGAGCGCGTTGATGCCACCGAGCGGGTCGACGACGCCCTGGTACAGGAAATAGCCCCAGCCGCCCACGATCAGCCCCGAGGCCAGCAGGTTGGCCGGGAGCGACGAGGTGCGCCCGAGCGGCTCCCAGAGGTTTCCGAGCACGTCCTGGATCATGAAGCGGCCGACGCGCGTGCCGGCGTCCAGGGTGGTCAGGATGAAGAGCGCCTCGAACATGATCGCGAAGTGGTACCAGAGCGCTTTCGTCGCCTCGCCGCCGAGCGCGCGCGAGAAGATCTCGGCCATGCCGACCGCCAGGCTCGGCGCCCCGCCCGTGCGCGAGAGCAGCGTGGTCTCGCCGACCTGCCGGGTCAGCGCCTCGAAGGCCGCCGGGTCGAGCGTGAACCCCCACTGCGCGATCGTCTCGGCCGCCGACGCCGCGCTCGTGCCGATCATCGCGGCCGGCGAGTTGATCGCGAAGTAGGTGCCGGGGTCCATCACCGCCGCCGCCAGCAGCGCCATGATCGCGACGAAGCTCTCCATCAGCATCGCGCCGTAGCCGATGAAGCGCGCGTCGGTCTCCCGGTCGAGGAGCTTCGGCGTCGTGCCGCTCGAGATCAGCGCATGGAAGCCCGAGATCGCGCCACAGGCGATCGTGATGAAGGCGAAGGGAAAGAGCTTGCCCGCAAAGACGGGCCCGGTGCCGTCGACGAAGCGCGTGAGCGCCGGGAGCTGCACGTCGGGCCGGACCCAGAGGAGCCCCGCCGCGAGCAGGAGCACGGTCCCGATCTTGATGAACGCCGACAGGTAGTCGCGGGGTGCCAGCAGCAGCCAGACCGGCAGCACGCTCGCGACGAAGCCGTAGGCGATGATGGCGAGCGCGAGCGTCCTCTTGTCGAGGTCGAACCAGGCGCGCAGGGTCGGGTGATCGTGGACCCAGCCGCCACCCACCAGCGCGAGGAGGACCAGGCCGACGCCCCAGACGGTCGCCTCGGCCACCCGCCCGGGGCGGAGCCGTACCATGTAGACACCCATCGCGAATGCGATCGGGATCGTCGCCGACACCGTGAAGGTGCCCCACGGGCTTCCGAACATCGCGTTCACCACGACGAGGCCCAGGACCCCGATCAGGATCACCATGATCGCGAGCACGCCGATCGCGGCCGCGACGCCCCCGACCGGCCCGATCTCCTCGCGCACCATCTGGCCGAGCGATTTCCCGTTGCGGCGCATCGAGCCGACCAGGATCGTGAAGTCCTGCACCGCGCCGCCCAGCACCACCCCGATCAGGATGTAGAGCGTGCCCGGCAGGTAGCCGAACTGTGCGGCCAGGATCGGCCCCACCAGCGGCCCCGGCCCCGCGATCGCCGCGAAGTGGTGGCCGAACACCACCCAGCGGTGGGTGGGCACGAAGTCCTTGCCGTCGTCCAGGCGGTGCGCCGGCGTCGTCCGCGCGTCGTCGAGGGCGAGCACGCGGGCTGCCAGGTACGCCGAGTAGAAGCGGTAGCCGATCGCGTAGACCGAGGCGGCGGCGACCAGGAACCAGGTACTCGAGATCGCCTCGCCGCGCGCGGTCGCCACGACCGCCAGCGCCCCCGTGCCCGCGAGGGCAACGGCGATCCAGGCCAGCGTGGCGAGCGCCGAGGTGGGTCGGATCCGCTGCATCGGCGCGGCGCAGGGTATCAGCACGGCGCCAGCGGCGCCGCGCGGCGATGGGGAGCCGGGCGAAGCAGGCACCCCGGCTCCGCTCATGCAACCGGCCCGATCCTCGACAGCCAGGATTCCCGGCCCGCACAGGCCGACCAGATCGACTCGAGCCCCAACACGATGAAGGCGAGACTCGCCGCGATCCGGAACATCGTGTAGCCGGAGCCGAGCAGGAGTCCACCGATGCCGATGCTCGTCAGGCTGACACCCAGCGCAGCCGAGATCAGCCGGTAGACCGTCCTCGAATGGAAGGGCTCGCCCGGTTCGGGCTCGTTCACGAGCGGATCCCTCCATTTCCGTGCCTGCCGCCGGAGCGCCTGGACACGGCTCGGAGCCCCCGCCCGATCTCCGTCGCCGCGCGCATGCCCGAGGTCACTGCCATCTCGGTGTAGGGCCCGAGCAGGTAGTCGCCCGCGAAGGCGAGGCGCGGCGAGCGTTCGCGGCGGGCCTGGAACGAGGCGAGGTGGCGGAGGTAGCCGGCGTGGAACTGCGGGAGCATGGGGTCCCAGCGGTGCACCACGGAGGCGATCGGGGCGAGGCGTCCGATCGGGGTGCGCGCGAGCGCGTCGACGACGTGGCCGACGACGGCGGCGTCGGGGGCGTCCCACAGGCGCGTGGCGGCCTCGGCGGTGAGGGCTGCGTTGACGAGACCTGCGCCGGCGGGAGCGACGCCGCGCTTGTGGTGGTCGACGGCGAGGCCGTAGAGGCCGATGCCTTCGGAGCGCGGGAACGCGACGCCGTAGCCGGGGAGGCTGGCCGGGGCGCGGTCGGTCATGAGGAAGCAGATGATGCCACGGCCGTAGCGGACCTGGGCGAAGAACGCCTTCTCGGCAGGAGTGAGGGTCGCGCACGCAGCGGGGACCAGAGTGCCGGGGAGCGCCACGACGGCGGCATCGGCGAGCACGCGCTGCTCGCGGCCGTCGCGACGGCTGCGATAGGTGACGCGGGCCCCGTCGTCGGTGGTCTCGACGGCGGTGACCTCGCTTCCGACCCGCACCGGCACCTGCTCGGCGAGCGTGCGGGTGAGCAGACCCGTACCGCCCTCGAAGGCCTCGACGCGAAAGCCCGCGAGCACGAAGCGCAGGGTCAGCAGGGCGAAGGCACCGGAGAGCTGCTCGGGGTCGGCGTCGAAGGTGGAGGAGAAGGCGGGCGCGAGGAGGAACTCGCCGGCCTCGTCGCCGGCCACACGGTGCAGCCAGCTCGCCAGGTCCTCCCGGTCGAGCGGCGCCGCGCGCTCGGGGTGGTAGGGATCGAGCCTCCGACCCGCACGCACGAGCTCGAGGAGCAGCCGCGGGAGACGAAGCTTCGCGCGGGCCGAGAGCAGGCGCGAGCGCAGGAAGACGCCCGGCGAGGCGTAGTCACCGGCGTGCAGGTGGCCGCCTCTCAGGATCGCGTTGTGCGCGGGTGTGATCGCGTGGCGCCGTCCGGCGATCCCGAGCGCCGCCTCGACGAGCCGCATGTTGCGATAGCCGCTCGCGACGAACTGCGCGCCGCGGTCGACGACGAACTCGCCGCGCGCCGTGCGCACCCGCTCGCTGCGCATGCGGCCGCCCGGCTCGGCCTCGCGCTCGAGCACCTCGACGTCGTGCCCGGCGCGCCGGAGCCGCCAGGCGCAGACGAGCCCCGCAACGCCGCCCCCCACGACCGCGATCGATGCCATCGGCAGATCCTACCTGCCCCCGGCGCGTGCTTCACGACGCACCGTGGGTATCGTGGACACGTGCCGCCCTCCCCCACCGTCCTGTGGCCGGCCCCGTGCTGGCCGGCCGTCCTCGAGCCCGGCGAGCATCGCCTCGAGCTGCTGGTGGCGCACGACGGGGTCGATCGGGAAGCCCTCGCGGCGTGGGCAGCCGGGCTCGCGCTCACGGCGGCGGGCACCCGCCCGATGCCGCTGTCGGTCGAGTCGGTCGATGCGCTGGAGGCGCCGGCCGGCGACGCGCGGATCGGGCAGGCCGTGGCGGGTCTCGGCCTGCGCCGCGTCGCCTGCCTGGTTGCCGACGCAGCCGGCGCGCCGCCACCCGTCCCTCCGGCTCGCGCACGCGTCTTCGACCTCGTGCGCCAGGGAGGCCTGCTGCGGCCCCGCTGCATCGCGCGCCACGCGCGCGCCGAGCCGCTCCGCCTCGGCTTCGCGAGCGACCTGCACCACGCAGGGCTGTGGGACGAGGTGCACGCGGACCTGCGCCGCTTCGCCCCCGACCTGGCCGAGGCCGCCCTGTATCCCAACCTCCAGGTGCGTCGGCTGGTGGCGGACGCCAACGCTCGCGCCGCGCGCGGTGAGCTCGACGCGCTCGTGCTCGGCGGCGACCTGGTCGATCACGTCTATCGCGTGTCGCACGAGGGCCGACGCGGGGCCGCCGCCGACACCAACCTGCCCGGCCTGCTCGACGCACTCGCGGCGCTCGAGGTCCCCTGCTTCGCGATCCCCGGAAACCACGACCATCGGCTCCACCCCTGGCGGCCGCGCGCCTACGGGCTCGCCGAGATCGGTGTGCCCTGGCCGCGGCTGCGCGCGCTCCTGCGCGCGGCCGGCCGCTGGGATCCCTGGCCGCTGCGCCGGCGCGACCTCGATGCGCTGCGAACGCACGAGCCCGGCGGGCGCGACGGCCTCGCGCACCACCTCGCGCTGCTCGCACCCGCCCTCGACTTCACGCTGTGCTTCGGGGGCCTGCGCCTCGTCTTCCTGTCGACCGGCCGCGACGCCTTGTGTCGCTGGCGCGGCATCGAAAGGGGCCGCCGCCGCCTGCTCCTGCGCTCGCTCCGCTCGAGCTGGGAGCACCCTGACTCCGAGGGCCTGCGCGAGGAGCAGTTCGGGTCCCTCGTGCAGGCCCTGGATGCCGGTCGTGGCGGCGCCGCGGTGTTCCTGCACGCACCGCTCCTCCATCCACGCGGCCCCGTCGAGCAGGTGCTGCCCCGGCTCGACCCGGGCCCGCCCGACGGCCCCGCCGGACGCACCCGCTTCGAGCGCACGCTCTTCGCAAGCGGCCTGCGCCGGGGCGTGTTCTTCCGCAACGCGGCGCCCTTCCTGCGCGCGCTCGGTGCTGCGCGCGGGCCCCTGGCGGTGTTCTCGGGCCACGTCCACCGCGCCCACGCGTGGCGCTGGGACCCCCGGCGTGGCGACGCGCGATCGTGTCGATGGCCGGTCGTCGGGGAGCCGGGTGTCCTGTTCGCAAACGCCCCTGCCGTGGCGCTCGGGCCGTCGGGTGAGGGGGGCGAGGGGGACGAGCGGCCCGGCTACCTGGTCGCGACCTTCGCGGACGGCGCGCTGCACCGGCTCGAGCGCGCGCCGCTCACCGGCGCCGCCGACTGAGCGCCGCGCCGCCGGCGCCGGGCCAGCACCGACAGCGTCCCGAGGCTCGTGGCGCCCGCCGCGGCCGTGCCGGGCTCCGGCGCCGCGATCTCGAGATCGAGCAGGCCGAAGGCTGCGATCTGTGCAGGGATCCCTCCCGGCGGCGCGGGATCGACGCCGATCGCGATCGGCGTCACCAGCCGGACGCGCATCCATCCGCTCCCCAGGACGGCCAGCGACCCCGATTCGCTCACCTCACCGCCCTCGACCGGGACCGACGCGGTCCCGATCGTCCAGGGCGCACCCGCTAGGGTGAAGGTGAGGTGGAGGACCGGCACCTCCTCCTCGCCGCCCACCCCCACGACCGACAGCGGAATCTCGAGCGGGATCGACTCGTCGCACGCGAAGATCACGCAGACGCCGACGATCCCCGGCTCCGCGGGAGAGCCAGGGAGACGCAGCCCCATCGTGCCGCCGAGCGTGCCACTCTGGGACGTGAACAGACCCGCCTCGTTCTCGAAGCTGCCGACCAATCCGGTGATCGGCTGGAGAGCCGGATCGGTCACCGGCACCGTCACACCCGCTGCCGAGAGCAAGCCGCCCTGCAGCGTGAAGCTGCCGAGCGTGGTGGCGGTGCGATTCACGTCCACGGTGCCGGTCGCCGTGCCCTGGGCGGGTGCGATCAACGAGTACGAGGTGCCGAGCGCGTCGATCCGGATCGTCAGACGACCCGCCCGGAACGGGACCACGACGGCCGCCACGGGCTCCGCGAGTCCGGCGGCCAGCGCCACGCTGGCCAGCACCCCGAAGAGCACCCGCCGGAGCGCCGCCACCGACACGGTCGCGCGCATGCCCCCCCCTTCCAATCGGGGCAGCACTATATCAGCTCCGGGATCCCTGCCACCTGCTCCCCTCCGTGGCGGGAGCCGGAAGAGGAAAGGCCCGAACACCGCCTGGCGTCCGGGCCTCCCTGGGAAGGGGATGTATTCGTGCTGTCATCAGGGAAGTGGCGTGCTTTGGAGAAAGGTGTCAGCCGGGGCCAGTTTTTTTCGAGCGCAGCCGCTTTTTTTTGACCGAGCCACCCCCCGGGGGGGCTATTCCGCTGGGAGGCGGGGCTCGAGCGTGAGGATCAGCTTCCCGTCGTCGTAGCGGTCGACGCCGATCACCACCGGCTGGCGATCGGGGACGCGCATGTCGGAGTGCATGGTGTTCTCGATGTCGACCGCGAGCAGCACGCCTCCGGGCCCCATGTGGAGCGGCCGCACCCGCACCCGCTTGCCGGTAGGGAGGTCGAGGCCTCCGACCTCCCCCGTGCGGAGGTCGAGCCGCCGGCGCTCGATCACGCGCAGGCTCTGGTAGCGGAAGTCGTCGCGAAGGCGCTCGTGGAGCTGGGCAGCCGCCGGGTCGATCGGCCCGGGATGGAGGGATGCGTGGCTGACCGTGAGGTCCAGCGCGACCCGCCGCACCGTCTGGGCGAGCGCCGGCCCTGCGAGGAGCAGGATCGCGAACAGGAGCGCGCCGATCGGGAACGGGCCCGGCGCGGGCGCGAGCCGGCCGCGCGGCCCGCCTCGGCCGGGGTCGGACGCGCGCTCAGATCCAGACACTGCTCGCGTCCTCCGCGCTCTGGACCCCCTGGTCGTCCATCAGCCAGATGATCGTCGCATCACCCGGCGCATCGAGCACCATGACGGGACGACCGTGCGTGTTGAGCGAGCGCACCACGCTTCCGGCCTGCGAGCGGAAGACCTCGGGCGGACCCACGAGCACCAGCAGCGCGATCGCCGCCGCGACGACCCCCGCACCGAGCACCGGGAAGCCGAAGCCGGCACGGCCCGGGCGCCGCTGGCGCCGGGCCGGCGGCGCTGCGCTCGAGCCGCTGGCGGGCAACCGCCAGCGGATCTCGCTCCACACGTCCGGAGCGGGAGCGGCGTCCATCGAGTCGCGCACCCATGCTCCGACTCCGGCGAGCTCCTCCAGCTCCCTGCGACAGCCCGCGCAGCCGTCGAGGTGGCGCTGCAGCGTCCAGCGCCGCAGCCGCCCGAGCTCTCCGTCGTGATAGGCGTCCAGCAGGGGACCGATCCGCTCGCAAGCGCTCATTGCGCGCCTCCCTCGGCCGTGCCGGCCCGCCCCGGATCCACCACCCCTGCCCGGCGCAGCAGCTCCTGCACCCGGCGCCGCGCGTAGTGCAGGCGGCTCATCACCGTGCCCTTCGGAATCGCGAGCGCTTCGGCGATCTCCGCATAGCTGAGCCCTTCGACCTCGCGCAGGATCAGGGTCTCGCGCGCGGCATCGGGCAGCTCGTCGATCGCACGCGCGAGAGCCGCCCGGAGCTGGCCTCGGTCGAGCGCCGCCTCGGGGTCCTGCTCGTGCTCGCGGAAGGTCATCTCGTCGGCGGGCCGGGCGTCGGGCGCCCCGAGCCGATCGAGGTCCGCGGGCTCGGGCGTCGTCAGGATGCGCGAGGAATGGTCGCGGCGGCGCGCGTCCAGGCACAGGTTCATCACGAGCCGGTACAGCCAGGTGTAGAAGCTCGAGCGGCCCTCGAAGCGATCGAGGTTCACGTAGGCCTTCAGGAAGGCGTCCTGCACCGCGTCGCGCGCGCGCTCCTCGTCGCGCAGCACGCGCAGCGCGAGCCGGTACGCGCGCGCCTGATAGCGCTCGACCAGCACGCGGAACGCCTCGGGATCACCTCGGCGGGCCCGGTCGACCGCTTCGCGATCGTCGGGGCCCGATCCGTCGGGAGACGCCGTGATCGCCCTGCTCTCCTCTGCGCGCCCCCGGCGATCGGACCGCGAGGCCGCGCCCACCCAGCCGGACAGCCCGGACGGGGCAGGTAGCGTAGACGTCAAGACCGTCATCAGAGGCATCATCGGCAGACCCCACCTCCGGGCGCTTCGACGCTCCCTCCCGACGGCTATTCGCGGCTGACCCCCCGAGGGGTCGACCTCGCCACTCGATCGCTAGTGGGCCTCCCGCCAGTTGCGACCCGAGCCCACCTCGACGACCAGCGGGACCGCCAGCGTGAAGACGGCCTCCATGCACCCTCGGGCGAGCTGGCCGACCGGCGCGGCCGCCTCCGGGGGCGCCTCGAAGACCAGCTCGTCGTGCACCTGCAGGATCATGCGGCCGGGCAGCCGGGCCCCGGCGAGCGCGGCGTCCACCGCGACCATCGCCTTCTTGATCAGGTCCGCCGCGGTCCCCTGGATCACGGTGTTGACCGCCATCCGCTCGGCGGCGCTGCGCAACACGCGGTTGCGGGAGCCGAGGTCCGGCAGGTAGCGGCGCCGCCCGAGCAGCGTACGCACGTAGCCCTGCTCGCGCGCCCGCTCGACCGTCTCGTCGAGGAAGCGGCGCACGCCGCGATAGCGCTCGAAGTACGCGTCGATGGTCTTCTGCGCGTCGCCTGCCGCGATGCCGAGCTGGTTGGCGATGCCGAACGCGGTCGAGCCGTAGATGATCCCGAAGTTGATCGCCTTCGCGCGCGCGCGCTGCTCCGCGCTCACCGCCTCGGGCGCGATCCCGAGCACGCCGGCCGCCGTGCGCCGGTGCACGTCCTCCCCGCTGCGGAAGGCGGCGAGCAGCTCCTCGTCGCCGGAGAAGTGCGCGAGGATGCGCAGCTCCACCTGCGAGTAGTCCGCCGACACCAGGAGCCAGCCCTCGCGCGCGACGAAGGCCTCGCGGATCCGCACGCCCTCCTCGCTGCGGATCGGGATGTTCTGCACGTTGGGATCCGACGCCGAGAGCCGGCCCGTCGCGGCGCCGGTCTGGTGGAAGGTCGGGTGGATCCGGCCGGTCTTCGGGTCGACCAGCGGCGGCAGCGCGTCGACGTAGGTGCTCTTGAGCTTCGCGAGCCGCCGGTAGGCGAGGATCCGCTCCGGCAGGGGATGCTGGGTCGAGAGCTGCGCGAGCACGGCCTCGTCGGTGGAGAATCCGGTCTTGGTCTTGCGCACCACGGGGAGCTTCAGCGTCTCGAAGAGCACCGCCTGGAGCTGGCGCGGCGAGCTGATCTGGAACGGGCCGCCGGCGAGCCGGTGGATCTCGGCCTCGATCCGCGTGAGCTCCGCCTGGTACTCGCGCGAGAGCGAGGCGAGCACCGCTTCGTCGACGCGCACACCTGCACGCTCCATCCCCGCGAGCACCGCCGCGAGCGGCATCTCCACCTGCTCGTAGAGCTCGCGCAGGCCGTCGGCAGCGAGGCGCTCCTCGAGGATCGGCAGCAGCTCGGCGACGGCGCACACCTCCTCGGCCGCCCACGCGGCGAGGGCGTCGACGGCGAGATCGGCCGCCGCGGTCGCGCGGGCGCCGCGGCCCGCCAGGTCCTGCCACGAGGGCAGGCGCCGGCCGAGATGGAGCGAGGCGAGTGCCGGCGTCGAGCGCGCCGCCGCCGGATCGAGCAGGAAGGCCGCGATCTCGACGTCGCAGACCGGCGCGCGGGGCGCTTGGCCCGCCTCGCCGAGCCAGCACGCCAGCGTCTTGGTGCTGCGCCCTCCCCAGGGCCTCTCGGCGAGCAGGCGCCCGATCCGCTCCGCAGCCTGCTCGGCGCGCAGACCCGGAGCCTCGAGCACCGAGCGGTGGCCGAAGGGCACGTAGGCCGCATGGCGGGGGTCGATTGCGAAGACGATGCCGGCGAGCGGCTCGCGCAGCGCCGGGCCCCCGACCGGGACCGCGATCACGCGCGGCCCTGCGGCGAGCCGCGCGAGCAGCGCGTCGAGGGCGGCCTCGTCACGGACCACCTCGCAGGCGACCGGCACGCGCCCCTCCCCGGGCGAGGCGGCGGGCCGCGGCGCCGCCGTGGCCGCGTCGCCGGCCTCGAGCTCGGCGAGCAGGCGGCCGAACTCGAGGCGCCGGAACAACGCGTGCAGGCGCTCCCGCTCGGGCTCGCGGCGGGCGAGAGCGGCCAGCGGGACGGGCAGCACGACGTCGCGCTCGAGCGCCGCGAGCCGTTTCGAGAGCCGCGCCTGCCCGGCCTGCTCGCGCAGCGCGTTGCGGGTGCGCGCCTGGGGGATCTCGTCGGCGTGGGCGAGCAGGTTCTCGAGGCTGCCCCACTCCGCGATCAGCTTCGCCGCCCCCTTGTCGCCGATCCCCTTCACGCCGGGGATGTTGTCGCTCGCGTCCCCGACCAGCGCCCGCACGTCGAGGACCTGCTCGGGCGGTACGCCGAAGCGCTCCTCCACCTCGCTGCGGCCGTAGCGGCGGTTCTTCATCGTATCGAGGAGCTGCACGCGCTCACCCACGAGCTGCATCAGGTCCTTGTCGGTGGACAGGATGGTGGCGCGCCAGTCCGGCGGCAGCCGGGCCACGAGCGTCGCGATCACGTCGTCGGCCTCGAACCCCGTCACCTCGAGCACCGGCAGCCGGTAGGCGTCGACCAGCTCGCGCACCACGGGAAGCTGCGCCGAGAGATCCTCGGGCTGGGCGTCGCGGTTCGCCTTGTAGGCGGGGTAGATCTCGCTGCGGAACGGGGCTCCACCGGGTGCGTCGAAGACCACGACGACGTGGTCCGGCTGCTCCTCGCGCAGGGCCTTGTTGACCATGTTCACGAAGCCGTAGGCCGCGTTGGTCGGCGTGCCGTCGGCCGTCCGCAGCGGCGGGATCGCGAAGAAGGCGCGGTACAGGCAGTTGGCCGCGTCGACGATCACGAGGTGGTGGCGGGGAGCGGACACGGTCCCGTAGCGTAGCGGCGATGGAAGGCAGCCCGCGACCGCCGCCGCACCGGCCGCGCCCTGCGGCGCCGGCCTTCCGGCCCCAGTTCACGCTGCTGCTGCTCTACTTCTTCGGGCTGCTCCTGTTCTTCGCGCTGCTGCTCGCGCTCCCGGCGCTGCTCGAGGCGTTCCGCGCGCTCCCGCCGCACGAAGGGCCGCTCACCGACGCGGAGCGCGCGCTCGCCGCCGACGTCGCGCGCGAGGCGCTGCACGGACGGCTGCCCTACGCGGTGATCGCCGCCCTGCTGGCGCTCGGCCTGGGCATCTGGACGCGCTCGCTGCCCGGCCTGCGCCAGCGGCCCTAGGGCCGCGCCCGCTCCGGTACGGTGAGCCCGCGCAGGGCCAGCTCGATCGCGTCCTCGAAGACCGTCTCGAGACCCCGGCGGCGCAGGTCGCGCGCCGCCTGCGCGTGGTCGCTCGCGATCAGGCCGTTGGCCATCGTCCACAGGATGTGCGCGACCTCCCAGGAATCGTGCGGCGCGAAGACCCGCTCGCGCACGCCGCGGTCGAGCACGTCGGCGAGCAGGCGCAGGCACTGCTCCCACAGCCCGCTCACCTCGGTGACGACCGCGGGCGGCAGCTCCCCGATCACCTGCTCGTTGGCGAGCGCCCAGAAGATCTGGAAGTACTCGCGGTGCGAGGTCCAGTGCTGGAAGTAGAAGCGCGACAGGCGCCGGACCTGTTCGGCCGGGGCGAGCGCCTCGTCGATGCAGCCGCGCATCTTGCGCTCGAAGCCGTCCGCGTTCTCGGCCAGGACGGCGACGTAGAGCTCCGCCTTGTTCTCGAAATAGCGGTAGAGGGTCCCCTTGGCGACACCGGCCCGCTCCGCAACCTCGTCGAGGTTCGCCGCCATGAAGCCGTCGCGGAAGAAGACCAGCCGCGCCGACTCGAGGATCCGCTGGCGCTGGAGCGCCCGCTTCTCGGCACGGCGCGGGCGCGGCGGCGGCGCAGCCGGACGGCGGGCGGAGCCGCTCTCGCTCATCGCCCGCTCCTCGGGTAGGCGCGCGCCGTCTCGACGTACTCGAGCGCCCGTTCGCGCTGCTCGCGCAGCTCCTCCTCGCGGAGCGGGCGCACGACGCGGGCCGGCACCCCGTGCGCCAGGTGGCGCGCCGGGATCTTGGCTCCCGGTGGTACCAGGGCGCCCGCCCCGACCAGCGCCTCCTCGCCCACCTCGGCCCCGTCCAGCACCACCGCGGCAATCCCCACCAGCGCGCCGTCACGCACCGTGCAGCCGTGGACCGTCGCCCGGTGGCCGACGGTGACCCCGTCTCCGATCCAGGCCGGGAAGCGCTCCTTCGTGACGTGCACGACGCAGTGATCCTGCAGGTTGCTGCGCGCCCCGATCCGGATCTGGTGCACGTCGCCGCGCACCACGCTGCCGAACCAGACGCTGGTCTCGGGTCCGATCACGACGTCGCCCACCACGACCGCGCCGGGCGCGAGCCAGGCGCTCGGGTCGATCCGGGGGATGCGCCCCCGATGCGCCAGCACCAGCGGCCCGCCCGGCCCCGCGGTCGTGGAGCCGCTCTCAGACGTCGTCGCTCCCTTCGTAGCGGAAGGGCGCGAACAGGTCGGTGTTGAGGTAGCGCTCGCCGAAGTCCGGAACGATCACCACCACGAGCTTGCCCTCGTTCTCGGGCCGCTTCGCGTACTCGACCGCGGCATGGACGTTGGCACCCGAGGAGATCCCGCACAGGATCCCCTCCTCGGCGGCGAGCCGGCGCGCCATCACGAAGGCCGGCTCGTTGTCGACCTGGATCACGCCATCGAGCAGCTTCGTGTCGAGCACCTCGGGGACGAAGCCCGCGCCGAGGCCCTGGATCTTGTGCGGTCCGGGAGGGCCTCCCGAGAGGACGGCGCTCGTGGTGGGCTCGACGGCGATCGCCTGGAACGAGGGACGGCGCGCCTTGATCGTCTGCGCGACGCCGGTGATCGTGCCGCCCGTGCCGACGCCCGAGATCAGGGCGTCGATCTTGCCATCGGTGTCGCGCCAGAGCTCCTCGGCGGTGGTGCGGCGGTGCACGTCGGGGTTGGCCGGGTTCTCGAACTGCTGCGGCATGAACGAGTCGGGGATCCTCGCCAGCAGCTCCTTGGCCTTGTCGATCGCGCCGCGCATGCCCTTCGGCCCCTCGGTGAGCACCAGCTTCGCGCCGAGCGCGCGCAGGACGACGCGCCGCTCCGGGCTCATCGTCTCGGGCATCACCAGCACGCAGCGGTAGCCCTTCACCGCTGCCACCAGCGCCAGCGCGATGCCGGTGTTGCCGCTGGTGGGCTCGACGATCACGGTCTTGCCGGCGGCGATCCGCCCGGCGCGCTCGGCCGCCTCGATCATGGAGAGCCCGATGCGGTCCTTCACGCTGGCGGCCGGGTTCTGGCTCTCCAGCTTCGCGACGACGGTGGCGTGAGCGCCGCGGGTGACGCGGTTGAGCCTCACGAGCGGCGTGTTGCCGATCAGCTCGGTCATGTCGGCGGCGATCTTCACGTGGGGATTCCTCCGGGGGAGGGCGCGCTGCGCCGTAGCGTCCGCGCCGCCGTGCCCCGGATCGCCGGAGGCGCGGCGAGACGGCTCGGAGGGACGAGTGTACCCAGCCGCCGGGTCCCCGTCAGCGCAGCCGCGCGCGTCCTCGAAGCTGCCGAGCAGCTCCTCGAGGAGCACGGTGGCATAGCTGCCGGCGGGCAGCGTGAAGCGGAGCCGGAGCGTGCCGTCCGCGTGCTCGCTGGCCGCGTCCCCGACCGGCACGCGCAGCGGCCGGCGCGCGCCGCGCAGGCGCAGCCCGGGCGGCGGGTGCCGGAGCCACTCCGCGTCGACACCCCACACCTCGAGCGCTGCGCGCTCGCGGGCGGCGGGGGCGCCGGCGGGCGCTGGCGCACGATCCCCGGCGCCGAAGATCGGACCCGTCGCGCTGATCTCGAAACGTGCGGCGCGCGGACCCTCGCGCGCGAGATCCTCGACGAGGAAGAGCCCACCCGAGGCGACCACCTGGGCCACGTCGCCGGGCTCGACGGCAGCGAGCGACGCGGTGCGCCGCGCCAGGGCCTCGTTGAAGACGGCCGCCTGCAGAGCCGACACCAGGAAGCGCGCGACGCGCCGATCGCGCAGCCGGAGCTCGCCCGCCAGCACCGCGCGGCCTCGTTCTGCGTTGTCCGCCTGGCGTCCGAAACGCTGCGCACCGAAGCGGTTCGGCAGGCCCGTGCGCAGCAGCTCCGCGAGCCGCTCCTGCGCCCGCGCAGCGAGGCCGGCGTCGACCTCGCGCACCACGATCGCGAAGGCGTTCCCGCGCAGCTGGCCGGTGCGCAGCTTGTGCGGATGGCGGGCGGCCTCGAGGACACGGACGCCCGGCAGCTCGAGCGCGAGGGCGCGGTCGGGGTCGAGCCCCGGGACCGAGAGCCACTGGCGGGTCAGGCCATGGCGGTCCTTGCGGCCCGCGTAGCCGATGTCGCGCGGCGCGGCACCCGCCGCGCGCGCGAGCGCACGCGCCACCTCCTCGGTATCGCGGCCCCGCTTCTCGATGCGCACGAAGGTGTGCCCGCCGGTCCCGACCGGCCCGTAGAGCGGCAGCTCGTCGACGACGAAGTCCCCGGGCTCGACGCGGATCCGCGGCACGGCTCAGAGCAGGGTCGGCTGCGCGCAGGGCTGGAACGAGCGGCGATGCGCCGGGCACGGACCGAGCCGGCGCAGCGCGGCCAGGTGCTCGCGGGTGGCATAGCCCATGTGGCGGGCAAAGCCGTAGCCGGGGTGCTGGTCCTCGAGCCGGCGCATGATCGCATCGCGGTGGACCTTGGCGACGATCGACGCCGCGGCGATCGAGCCGTCCCGGGAGTCGCCCTGGACGAGCCGCGTCTGGTGACAGCCTGTGCCGGGAACGGTGCGGGCGTCCACGAGCAGGTGGTCCGCGGCAGGCGCCAGCGCGACGACGGCACGGCGCATCGCCTCGAGCCCGGCGCGATAGACGTTGAGGCGATCGAGCTCGGCCGGCTCCACCTCCCCGACCGCCAGCGCGACGGCCTGCGCGCGAATCGCCTCCGCGAGCCGCTCGCGCACGGGCCGCGGCACGCGCTTCGAGTCGTCGAGTCCGGGCAGCTCGACGCGGTCGGGCAGGATCACCGCGGCGGCCACCACCGGTCCCGCCAGGGGGCCCATCCCCACCTCGTCGACGCCGGCCACGTGCTGCGCCCCCGCGCGCCGCAGCTGCCGGCGCAGGGCGAAGAGCCGCCCCACGCGCGCGCGCTCCGCGCGCGCCTCGGCGAGCCGCCGTTCGACGCGGCGGGCGAGCGCGCCCGCACCCGCGCGCGGATCCCCCTCGAGGGCGCGCAGCAGGCGCGCAAGCTCGCGCGCACCCGTGGCCTCGCGTGCCCGGGCGATCAGCAGCGCGAGCGGCAGCTCATCGCTCATCCGCCCCCCCTTCGTCGCCGCCGCGCAGCCCGAGCCGGCGCTCGACGGCGCGCAACCGGCGCAGCATCTCGGGAAGCCGCGCGAAGGCCGCCACGCTCTTGTGCCAGCGGCGCTCCTCGAGGGCCGGCGCGCCCCACACGCGCGAGCCCGGCGGGAGGTCCCGGTGGAGTGCTGCGCGGGCGCCCAGGAACGAGGCGGCGCCGATCCGCAGGTGGCCCGCGCTCGCCGTCTGCCCCATCAGGATCGCGCCGCGGCCGACCGTGGTCGAGCCTGCGAGGCCGCTCTGCGCCGCTAGCAGCACGTCCTCTCCGACGTCGCAGTTGTGCGACACCACCACCAGGTTGTCGATCTTGGCGTTGCGGCGCACGCGCGTCTCTCCGAGCGTTGCCCGGTCGATGGTGGCGTTGGCGCCGACCTCCACGTCGTCCTCGAGCACCACCCGGCCCACCTGGGGGACCTTCACCGGGCGGCCCGTCTCGTCGAGCGCGTAGCCGAAGCCGTCGCCGCCCAGCACCACGCCCGGGTGCAGCACCACGCGGTCGCCGACCTCGACTTCCTCGCGCAGCACGCAGCCGGCGTGGAGCACGCAGTCCGAGCCGACCCGGACGTCGGGATAGAGCACCGCGTGCGGGTGTACCACGCTGCGCGGCCCCACCACCGCGCGCGCGCCCACCACCGCCAGGGCGGCCACGTGGGCGCTCGGGTCGATCCGGGCGTCGGACGCCACCACCGCCCGTGGATGGACGCCGGGCTCCGGACGCTCGACCGCCGCGAGCAGCGAGACGGCGCGGGCGAAGTCGAGGTCCGGGCGCGGCGAGCGCAGCGCCGGCCGGCCGCCGGCGTCGAGCCCGGGCGGCAGGATCACGGCGCCTGCGCCGCTCGCGGCGAGCGCGCGCGCGTAGCTTGCCGAGCGCGCGAAGCTCAGGTCCTCCGGGCCCGCGCCGGCGAGCGGTGCCACCCCGCGCACGACGAAGCGGCCGTCGCCCTCCACCTCGCGCCCGAGTGCGGCCCCGAGCTCGGCGAGCGAGACCGAGCGGACTCGCGGCACCGCGGCTCAGCGCGCCAGCAGTACCGCGATCGGCGAGCTGCGCACCACGGCAGCCGAGTTGCTGCCGAGGAAGTACTCGTGGATGCGGCTGCGGCCGAAGGCGCCCATCACGATCATGCCGGCGCCGGCCTCGCGCGCGGCGTCCACGATCTTGGCGTCGGGCCGGCCGAGCGTCGAGGCGGCCTCGCGCACCCCGACGTTGGGCGCGCCGAGCAGCCGGCGCACCTCGTCGAAGCGCGCCGCCGAGCGGCCCTTGTCCTTCGAGTCCACGAAGACGTGGATCGACTCGCCGAGCTTGCCGGCGATCTCGACCGCGAGGCGCGCCGCGATCCGCGAGCCCGGCGATCCGTCGAAGGCGAGGAGCACCGGCCCTACGAGCTCGGCGCCGGCCGGCACCACCACGGCGGGCTTCGAGGTCTTGCGCAGGACGCCGTCCACCGTCGAGCCGATCAGCGCGGTACGGAAGCCGGCGTGCTCCCCGTCGCGGCCGAGCACCAGCAGGTCGGCCTGCTTGCCGCGCTCGACGATCACGTCGTCGGCCACGCCGCGGGTCGTCTCGGTGCTGCACTCGACGCTCTTCTCGCGCGCCGCCGCGGCGACGCGCCGGCAGGCCGCCTCGGCACGGGCGGACAGGAACGCCTCGAGCGCCTCGAGCGGCGGCGGCGGCACGCCCAGGCCCTCGGCCCGCAGGCCGCGCGCCATGCGCTCCTCCACCACCGACACCGCGGCCACCCGCGCGCCGAGGCGCGCGGCCAGCGCCACGCCGTAGCGCTCGGCTCCCGCCCCCGCCTCGGACCCGTCCGTCGCGATCAGCACCGTCTCGATCATCTCGACACCCCCGCGTGTCTGCTCACGAACGATCCGCCGGACCGCCTCACGACAGCCAGCGCCCGAGCGGTGTACCCCACAAGAGTCGCATCGCCCGCCGTAGCCTGCGCGTCTTGCGGGCGTCGTAGGGGAACCAGATCGGCTCGGACTTCGAGCCGAAGCGATCGACCACGATCGACTGCACCGAGCAGTAGCCCTTGAGCCCGAGCTCGCCGTTGACCCGCCCGAGGCCGCTCTCCCGGACGCCGCCGAAGGGTGACTCCGGGATCCCGTAGGTGATCATGCAGTCGTTGACCACCGCGCAACCGGACTGGATCTGCCGGGCCAGCTCGACACCCCGCCGCTTGTCGCGCGTCCAGACGTTGGCGTTGAGCCCGTAGGCGCTGTCGTTGGCCAGGCGCAGCGCGTCTGCCTCGTCGCGCACCCGCATCACCGGCATCAGCGGCCCGAAGCTCTCCTCGCGCATCACGAGCATGTCGTGGTCGACCTCGGTGAGCACGGTCGGCTCGTAGAAGAGGCCCGGGTAGCTCGGGTTGCGGCGGCCGCCGGTGCGCACGCGCGCGCCCCGCCGGCGCGCGTCCTCGACGTGGCGCTCGACCACCTCGAGCTGCGGGGGCCAGATCATCGGGCCGACGTCGGTCTCGCCGCCGGTACCCTGGCGCAGGCGCCCGGTGAGCTCCACCACGCGCCGCACGAACTCGTCCGCCACCTCGTCGACCACGTAGACGCGTTCGGTCGATACGCACACCTGCCCCGCGTTGGCGAAGGCGCCGTACACGGCGCCGGCCGCGGCGCGCTCGAGATCGGCGTCGGCGCACACCACCATCGGGTCCTTGCCGCCGAGCTCGAGCGTGCACGGGACGAGCTGGCGGCCACAGGCCTCGGCCACCTTGCGCCCGGTTCGCACGCTGCCGGTGAAGCTGATCTTGTCGACGCCCGCTTCGACCAGCGCCGCACCGGTCGTGCCGTCCCCGGTCACGCACTGCACGAGCCCTTCGGGCAGGCCGGCGGCGCGGAACAGCTCCTCGACGAGGTGGCCCGCGTGCGGCGTCACCTCGGAGGGCTTGAGCACGACGGCGTTGCCCGCCATCAGCGCCTGCGCCGTCGGGTTGAGCGCCAGGAGGAACGGGAAGTTCCAGGGCGTGACGATCCCGACCACGCCGAGCGGCTTGTGCACGAGCCGCAGCTTCTTCGACTTCATCAGGTGCAGCGGTACGGTGCGGTCGGCGAGCACCTTGCGCGCGCGCTTGGCCCAGAACTCGAGCGCGTCGCAGCCGGCGAGGAGCTCCGCCGAGAGCGCCTCGAACTCGGGCTTGCCGGTCTCGCGCGCGATCGTCGCGACGAACTCGTCCTGTCGCTGGAGCAGGACCTGCACCGCGCGGCGCAGCACGCGGCCGCGCTCCTCGAAGCTCGCTTCGGCCCAGTGCGGCTGCGCCTTGCGCGCCGACTCGACGGCCGCGCGCACGTCGTCGGCGGTGTGGATCTCGATCTCGCCGATCTCGTCCAGCGTCGCCGGATGGCGCAGGCGCAGCCGGCGGCGCCGGCCCGGGACGTCGGGTACGGACTCGACGACGGCCATGGTCCCTCCCGCGGGGTGGATCGGTCGCGAGGGTACGAAACCCGCGGGGAAGAAGTCAATCGGAGTCACGGCCGATCCACCACTCCTTGCGCGCACCTGGTCGAAGTGCGACACGGAGGACATGGGTGCGCCCTGCTCCCGCCAGGCGGCCGCCGCAACCCCGCCCGGTGCGGGTGCGGCCACCGCGGACACCGCGAGCACCGCGGGCACCGCGGGCACCGCGGGCACCGGATGGGAGCCGGCCCTGCTCCGCCGGCACCCCGCCCTCCGCGCCCTGCCCCGCGCCCGCTTCGTGAACGCTCCGACGCCCGTCGAGCCCCTGGCGCTGCCCGGCGCCCCGGCCGGCGCCTGCTTCGTCAAGCGCGACGACCGCTCCTGCCCCCTCTACGGCGGGAACAAGCCGCGCAAGCTCGAGTTCCTGCTCGGCGCGGCGCTCGCGCGCCGGACCCGGCGGCTCGTCACGACCGGCGGCATCGGGACCAATCACGGGCTCGCGACGACGATCCTCGGCCGCTCGCTCGGCCTGGCCACGACCGTCGTGTGCGTGCCCCAGCCGCCGAGCGAACACGTCCGGCGGCAGCTCGCCGACCTGCTCGCCTTCGGCGCCGAGATCCGCTTCGCCCGGAGCGTTCCCGGAGCGGCGGCCCGGGTGTCGTGGGCGCTCGCGCGCTCGAGGGCGGCGGGTGAACGCCCGCTCCTGATCCCGGCCGGCGGCTCCTCGGCCCTCGGCGACGTCGGCTACGTGTCGGCAGCCTTCGAGCTGGCCGAGCAGGTCGCGGCCGGCGTGCTGCCGGCCCCCGCCGAGATCTACGCGCCGCTCGGGACCGGCGGCACGGTCTCGGGGCTGGCGCTCGGGCTCGCACTCGCCGGGTTGCCGACCCGCGTGGTCGGCGTGCTGGTGACCGACATCCTGCCGCCGGGGGCACGCCGCGTACGCGCCCTCGCCCGCGCGAGCCTCGCCCGCCTGCGCCGGCTCGACCCCTCGCTGCCCGAGGTCCGGCTCGACGCGGGTTCCTTCGAGATCACGCGCGCGCAGCTCGGTGCCGGCTACGGCTCCCCCACCGAGGCCGGTCGCGCCGCGGCTGCGATCGCCCGCGATGCCGGGCTCGCGCTCGAGACGACCTACACGGCAAAATGTCTGGCGGAGCTGATCGACCGCCTCCGCGACGGGCGGCTGCGGGCGCCAGCGCTGTTCTGGAACACCTACAACTCGGTGGACTACCGCGCGCACGCGCCCGCCGACGCCGCGCGCCACGAGCTGCCGGCCGCCCTGCGTGCCTGGCTGGCGCGCACGGAGGCGGCGGGATGAGCGGCAGCAGCGGCCTGCGCGCGACCCGCCGCGGTTTCCTGCGCCTGGCCGGCGGGACGGGTGCACTCGCCGGCCTCGCGCAGCTCCGCGCGCTGCCTGCGGACGCGGCAGGCGAGGCCCCGACCGGTGGCGCGCCCTTCTTCGCCGCCCGCGAGCGCGAGATCCTGACCCGGATCGTCGAGCGCATGGTGGACACCGGCGAGCCGGGCGCGCCCGCGGTGCGCGACACCGGCGCGATCGACACCATCGATCGGCTGTGCCGCGCGCTCGACCCGGCGCTGACGGCTCCGCTCCCGGCCCTGGTGCGCCTCGTCGAGTGGGGTCCCCTCCTCTTCGACGGCCGGCTCGCGCGCTTCAGCAGCCTCGACGAGGCCGGCCGCGACGCGCACCTCGCGGGCTGGATGCAGAGCCGCATCGGCCTGCGCCGGCTCGCCTTCCTGGCGCTGCGCAACCTCGCCCTGCTCGGCTACTGGAGCCAGGACGCGACCTGGCCGCTGATCGGCTACCGCGGGCCCCTGATCGGGCGCGGGGCGGTAGCGTCGTGATCCGCTCGGCCCGCTCGCTCGGCGCCGACCTCGCGCTGCGCGCCGAGGTCTGCGTGATCGGCTCCGGTGCCGGCGGGGCGGTAGCGGCCGCGGAGCTCTCGGCAGGCGGCCGCGACGTCGTCGTGCTCGAAGCGGGTCCGCACTGGACGAAGCAGGACTTCACCCAGCGCGAGGACGAGATGCTGCCGCGGCTCTTCGAGGAAGCCGGGATGCGCCAGACCGCGGACGGCGCGATCACGGTCCTCCAGGGCCGCTGCATCGGCGGCTCGACCGTGCACAACCTCTGCTACTGCTTCCGCACGCCGGATCCGATCCTCGCCCTCTGGCGCGACGAGCACGGGCTGCCGGAGCTCACGCCGGCCGCGCTCGAGCCCTCCTTCGGGCGCGTCGAGGCCGGCCTCCAGGTCAAGCAGATCCGCGAGGACGAGGTGAACGCGCTGAACCGGATCATCCGGCGGGGCACGCAGGCGCTCGGCTGGTCCGGCTTCGTCACGCGTCACAACCGCGAGAATTGCGTGCAGTCCGGCTACTGCATCCTCGGCTGCAGCTACGACGCGAAGCGCTCGATGCTGGTCACCTACGTCCCGCGCGCAGACGCGGCGGGCGCGCGCATCTGGTCCGACGCCCAGGTGGAACGGATCGAGGCGGCCGGCGGGCGCGTGCGCCGGGTCCACGCGCGGGCCGCCGGCGCCAGCGGGCCGGGTCCCCGGATCACCGTCGAGGCGCCGGTCGTGGTGCTCGCGGCGGGCGCGGTGGCGACGCCCGATCTGCTGCTGCGCAGCCGCCTGGCGAACCGCAGCGGCTGGGTCGGGCGCGGCCTGCACCTGCACCCCTCGGTGATGGTCGCGGGCTTCTTCGAGGAGCCGATCCACGCCTATCGCGGCATCCCCCAGAGCTGGTACGTCGACGAGTTCATCGACCTCGAGCGCGACCCCCACCAGGGCTACGTGCTGATGCCGATCACGGGCTTTCCGGCCCTCGAGGGCACGCAGCTTCCGGGCTTCGGCCGCGACCACTTCCGCTGGATGCGGCAGTTCGCGCACACCGCCGGCCTGCTGGTGATGCTCCACGACCGCAGCGAGGGCAGCGTCGAGTCGGGGCCCTCGCTCGCGCGGCCGCGCCTTCGCTACACGCTCGAGCGCGACGACGAGCGCCAGCTCGCCGAGGGCCTCGTCCACTGCTGCGAGCTGCTGCTCGCCGCCGGCGCGCGCGAGGTCCTGGTGCCCTACCTGGACGAGCCGCTGGTGGTGCGCCCGGGGGACGACCTTCGGGCGATCACGCGCCGCGGCGCCGCGGCCGGCACGATCCCGATCGCCTCGACCCATCCGCAGTCGAGCTGCCGGATGGGCGGCGATCCGCGCCGCTCGGTCGTGAACGCCTGGGGCGAGTGCCACGAGCTCCCGGGCCTCTTCGTGGCCGACATGAGCGTGTTCCCGACCTCGCTCGGCGCGCCGCCGCAGATCACGACCGCCGCGCTCGCCGACCGCACCGCACGTCACGTGCTCGAGCGCTGGCCCGCCTGGGGCCGCTGACGACCTCAGCTTCCGGCCGGGTCGGGCGACACGCCCGCGACCCAGCAGAGCACGTCGGTCTCGGTGACGAGCCCCACGAGCTCCTCGCCGTCGACGACCGGCAGGCAGCCCACCTTGTGGTCCGCCATCAGCCGCGCCGCGAGCTGGACCGAGGCATCCGGGTCGATCACGATCGGCGGGGCCGACATCACCCCCTCGATCTCGATCGCGTGCAGGAAGGCGCGCCGGGCCTCGCTGCCGTAGGAGCCGAGCTCGGAGAGCGAGGTCCGGAGCAGATCGCGCTGCGAGAGCACCCCGACCAGCCGGCCGCCGTGCACCACGGGCATGTGGCGCACCCGTCCGAGCGTCATGATATCCTCGACCGTCGACAGGCGTTCCGTCACACCGATCGTGACGATCTTCGTCTGCATGATGTCGCGGACGCGCGTCGTCGTGCTCAGGGTCGCGGGGGACGTCTCGCGAGTCATGGTTCCTCGAGCCGGCCCCGGCGATCGGAGTCCAGCGATCGGAGTCTGACGGTCGACGGCGAGGATCCTCCGGCGACCGGACCGGGATCCCATCCAGGAGGCAGTCTACTCGATGAGCGCTCCGCGAGGGAAAGGAACGGGGCGGCGCCCGAACGCACCGCGCCCGGCGGAGGACGCCGAGGCAGGCTCACCCCGCCCCGAGGCCGCGGGGCGCGTGCCCGACCTGCTGCGGCGGGTGGTCGGCCTCGGCTTCTCGGGCCTGTTCCTGACCGAGGAGGTGGTGCGCAAGGCGCTCGGCGAGACGCTTCCGCGGGACTGGGTGGACTTCGCTGCCGCCCAGAGCGAGCGGACGCGCCGCGAGCTGATCGACCGCGTGGCGGGCGAGATCGGGCGCACCCTCGACGGGATCGACCTGCCCTCCCTGGCCGAGCGGCTGCTGCGCGGCCACGCCGTCGAGGTGACGGCACGGATCCGCTTCGTCCCGCGCAAGGGCGCCGCTCCCGACGACGCCGGGGAAACGGCACGCCGGCACTCGCTGCGCATCGCGATCGCCGACGACGAGGAAGGGCCATGAGCGCGCCGGGGCGGGCGAGGCCGGCGCTGGCGCGGCGCGCGGCCGGCTTCGCCCTGCTGCTCGCCTCGCTCGGGTGGACGGCGCTCATCCACCACGGGCTCGGGCCGCGGCCGGAGCTCGGTGCCGAGTGGTACTCCCCGACCGGCTTCGTGACGCGCGCCCTGCTCGGCACGCCGCTCGAGTCGCTGGTCACCGAGCGGTGGAAGGGCTTGCTCGCGTTCGGGACACCCGCCCTGCTGCTCCTGGCGGCCTGCTGGGCCACGACGCGCTCGGCGCTGGTCCGCGCCGCCGCGACGACCTCGGCGATCGCCGCCGCCGCCTTCCTGCTCTACGCGTTCGGCTCGGAGATCGCCCGCGTGGCCTGGACGCTGTTCCACTGGCGGATGTCGGCCTCCCTGCTCGCGATCTCCGCCGTCGCCGGCGTCGCGCTGACCTCGCCGTGGCTCGCGGCGAGCTGGCTGCGGCTGTCGTGGCCGCTGCGCCTCGCCACCTTCCTGCCGATCGCGCTCGGCGTGGTCGCGATCGAGCGCGGCGTCACGGGTACGAACGAGCGGCTGCCCTTCGCGCTCTCGCCGTGGCCCGTGGTGCAGGTCTTCGGCCTCGAGGTGGTCGGCACGATCGTGGCCTCGCTGCTCGCCGGCACCGCGCTCGGGCTCGGCGGGCTCGCCCTGCTGCGGCGCGGCCGGGGCGCGCTCGGCCTCGAGGTGCCGCTCGGCATCCTGGCGCTCGCGCTCGGGCTCGCCCTGCCGGCCGCCTGGCTCGCCCTCGGCGGACAGGGTTTCCTTCCCTTCCGGTCCGGAGGACGGGGCTTCCTGGTGGCGACGGTCCTGTGCGCGCTGGCGCTGGCGACCGCTGCGCGGGCCCGGCCGGGATCCCGGGGGCTGGCGCGGCCGGGACCGGTCGCGGGCGGGTCGGATCGGCTCCTCGGGCGGGCCCGCATCCTCGGGACGGCCGCCGTCCTGCTCGGCCTCCCCCTGCTGGTCGGACAGGCCTGGGCGCGCGTCGACTACACGCGCAACCGCGAGGTCCAGGCCCAGCGCGTGATCGACGCCCTGGCCCGCTACTACGAGCGCGAGCAGATCTATCCCGAGACGCTCGAGGCGCTCGTCGCGAGCAAGGACCTCGAGGCGGTGCCGAGGCCCCGGCTCGGCTTCGGCCTGTTCGGCAACGGCACGAGCTTCACCTACCAGGCCTTCGGCACCAGCTACCTGCTCGAGTTCCCTGCTCCGCGCTGGGTGCAGTGCGCCTACAACCCGCCCTACGAAGACGAAGAGCTCGACGAGGACGCGCCGGCGCCGGGCGAGGCGGAGGACGAGGCGATGGCCGGCGCCTGGTCCTGCCCCTCCGCGCCTCCCGAGCTCTGGTAGCCTCGTCGCATGGCGAAGCCGGGCGCGGCGGCAACCCTCGGAGCGGTGGAACGCATCGAGCGGGCGCGCCGGCTCGGGGTCACGGTCGGGCGCGTGTACCTCGGCATCAAGACGAACCAGGTGCTCGCCCGGGGCCTGCCGCGCGAGCAGATGCGCCAGCGCTGGCGGCGCTTCCACCGCGACAGCGCCGAGAGCGTCTACCAGACCGCCGTGGACCTGCGCGGCCTGGTGCTGAAGGGCTGCCAGTACCTCGGCGCGCGCGCCGACCTGCTCCCGCGCGAGTGGGTCGAGGTGCTCGCGCGCCTGCAGGACCGGGTGCCGCCGCGTTCGCTGCCCGTGATCCGGCGCGTGGTCGAGCACGAGCTCGGCCACCCGCTCGAGTCCGTCTTCCGGCGCTTCTCGCCACAGCCGGTGGCGTCGGCCTCGCTCGCGCAGGTGCACGAGGCGGTGCTCCACGACGGCACGCGGGTCGCGGTGAAGGTGCAGTATCCCGAGATCGCCGACCTGGTCCGCAGCGACCTCTCGAACCTGCGCGCGCTGTTCCGGGCGATCGGCTGGCTGGAGCGCGACCTCGACCTGATGCCGATCGTCGACGAGCTGGGCCGCTACCTGCCGGCCGAGCTCGACTTCCTGACCGAGGCGCGCAACGCAGAGCGGGTGGCAGCGCTCTTCGCCGGCTGCCGCGACGTGCGTGTGCCGCGCATCCATCCCGAGTGGACCACCGGGCGCGTGCTGGTGATGGAGTACGTGGACGGCGTGAAGGTCACCGACCGGCTGGCGCTCACCGCCGCCGGGATCGACCCCGATGCGGTGGTGCGTACGCTCGTCGAGGCCTGGTGCCGGCAGGTGCTGGTGGACGGCTTCTTCCAGGCCGATCCCCACCCGGGCAACCTGCTGGTCGAACCCGACGGTGCCGGTGGCGCGCGTCTCGTGCTGCTCGACTTCGGCCTCGCCAAGGAGCTGCCGGGCTCGTTCCGCGAGGACCTGCTGGTGCTGCTGGCCGCCGTCCTGCAACGCGATCCCGACGCCATCGCCTGGTCCCTCGACGATCTGGGCTTCGTGACGCGCGACGGCTCGCTCGCCTCCCTGGCGACGCTTGCGCGCGTCGGCCTCGAGATGCTGCGCGAGCTGTCGGCGTCGGGCTCGCTCGGGCCGGAGGCCATGGAGCGGATCGGCGAGCGACTGGTCGAGCAGATGCGCGACGACCCGCTGGTCCGGGTGCCGAGCCACGTGGTGCTGTTGGCGCGCACCCTGGGGCTGCTCTCGGGCGTGGCGCGCTCCCTCGAGAGCCGCGTCGACCCGCTGTCGATCGTCTTCCCCTACATGACCGGCGCGGTGTCGCGTTAGGCCGCGGGTGCGACCTCCGCTCGCGCTCGGCCTCGCGCTCGGCGGCCCCGCCGATGCGCGCGGCTGGGCGCGAGCGTGCGCGCTCGCGGCGTGGGCCGACCGGGTGGGACTCGATTCGCTCTGGTTGCCCGAGGGCCATCTGCGCCGCGGCGCGCCGGCCTCCCCGCTGCTCGGGCTCGCGGCCTTCGCCATGCACACCGGGCGGATCCGGCTCGCCACCACCTCGCTCCTGCTCTCGATCCACGACCCGCTCCGGGTCGCTGCCGAGGTGGCAGCGCTCGACCAGCTCTCGGGGGGCCGCGTCGTGCTCGGGCTCGGCCGCGGCTTCGAGCCGGCGATGCTGCGGGCCTTCGGCGTCGAGCCGCGCACCAAGCGCGACCGCTTCGAGGACGCCCTCGACACGATCCTGCACGCCTGGCGCGACGCGGGCGACGGCGCGCCGCGCCCCCTGCAGCGCCCGCACCCGCCGCTCTTCGTCGCCGCCTTCGGCCCGAAGGGTCTCGCGCAGGCGGCCCGCCGCGGGCTTCCCTACCTGGCCTCCCCGCTCGAGAGCCTGGCCGCGCTCGAGCGCAACTACGCCCGCCACACGGAGCTGCTGCCGCCGGGAGCGCCGGTGCCGCCCGTCGCGGTGATGCGGACCGTCCACGTCGCCGCCGACGGCGCCGAGGCGCGCCGGGTGCGGGAGGCCGCCGATGCGGAGTTCGCCGCGCTCGCTGCGCGCAGCACGGGCGTCCTCGCCGGCGCGGCCTCCGGGTCCGCGGCGGAGCGCACGATCGTCGGGGAGGCCGCCGAGGTGGCCGACACCATCGCCCGCTATCGCGAGCGGCTGGGGGTCGATCTCCTCGTGGTACGCGGCGCCGCGCGCAGCGACGAGCGCGAGCGGCGCGCCTCGCTCGAGCGGCTCGCGGGCGACGTGCTGCCCCGCCTGTGAGCCGGCTCCGGCAGCGCGTCAGCCGCCGCCCTCGTCGTCTCGCGAGAAGGTGACGAAGGCCATCGCCGGCCGCTTGGAGGACTCGCGCATCGCGAAGTGGTAGCCCTCGAAGCGCCAGCCCTGGGCGGCCCACTCGTTCAGGATGCGCTCGAGCTCCTCGTCCGTGGGCGAGCTGCACTCGACGACCTTGTAGCGCAAGGCGCTGCTCCCGGCCCCGCCGCTCAGGGCGTGAGCCGCGCGGCGATCTCGCGCGCGGCGTAGGTCAGGATGAAGTCCGCGCCGGCGCGCTTGATCGCGACCAGCGTCTCCAGCATTGCGCGCGGGCCGTCGAGCCAGCCGCGGGCTGCTGCTGCCATCAGCATCGCGTACTCACCCGAGACGTGGTACGCGGCGAGCGGTACGTCGAAGCGACGGCGCGCCTCTGCCAGCACGTCGAGATAGGGCAGCGCGGGCTTCACCATCAGGACGTCGGCGCCCTCCTCGAGATCGAGCGCCATCTCGCGCAGCGCCTCGCGGCGGTTCGGTGGATCCATCTGGTAGCCGCGTCGGTCCCCGAAGGCCGGCGTGCTCTCGGCGGCCTCGCGGAACGGGCCGTAGAAGGCGCTTGCGTACTTGGCCGCGTAGGCGAGGATCGGCACGTCCGCGAAGCCGCCCGCGTCGAGGACGCGCCGGATCGCCGCCACCCGTCCGTCCATCATGTCCGAGGGCGCCACCACGTCGGCGCCGGCGCGGGCGTGCGAGAGCGCGGTCGCGGCGAGCCGTTCGAGGCTCGGGTCGTTCGCGACCTCCTCGCCCTCGAGCACGCCGCAGTGGCCGTGGTCGGTGTACTCGCACAGGCAGACGTCGGTGATCACGCACAGCTCGGGCACCGCGCGCTTGGCGGCCGCGACGGCACGCTGCACGATCCCGAGCGGGTCGTCCGCGCCCGAGCCGCGCGCGTCCTTCGCCGCCGGGATCCCGAACAGGATCACCGCCGGAATGCCGAGGTCGGCTACGCGCTTGCACTCCTCGCCCAGCAGGTCGGCGGAGAGCCGCTCGACGCCGGGCATCGAGGCGACCGGCTCGCGCACGCCCCGGCCCTCCACCGCGAAGAGCGGCAGCACGAGGTCGTCGCGGCCGAGGCGCGTCTCGCGCGCCAGCCGGCGCAGCGATTCGCTGCGGCGCAGGCGTCGCATCCGGACGGAGGGAAAGCTCATCGCCGATCTCCCGTTTCGTGCCCTCCGGCGCGCCGGCCGGCGAAGTCCTCGGCCAGCGCGTCCACGAGCGCCCGCATCTCGGCCCGCGCGGCCTCGACCTGCGGCGGCAGGCCGCACTCCCGCAGCGCTTCCGCGGTCGGCCCGCCGATCGCCCCGATCCGCAGGCCCGCCGCCGCACGGCGTGCCGGCTCGTCGAGGAGCGCGACGAAGCGGCGCGCCGTCTCGGGGCTCGTGAAGGTCAGGGCGTCGAGCTCGCCGCGCACGAGCGCTCCGCGCAGGGCCGGCGCGTCCACCTCGGCGGGCGCGGTGCGATAGATCACCGCCTCGTCCACCTGCGCGCCCGCCGCGCGGAGCCCGTCGGGCAGCAGGCTGCGGGCGGACGCGCCGCGCACGAAGAGGTAGCGGCGGCCCGCCGCCTCGCCGCGCAGCGCCGCCAGGAGCGAGACGGCGTCGAAGCGCTCGCCGGGGACCTCCGCTCGGGGGAAGCCCACGCGGCGCGCCGCTCCGGCGGTGGCGGTGCCCACGCAGATCGCGCGCGGCGCGCGCGCCGGCTCACGGCCTGCCGCGACGAGCCGCGCCGCGAAGAGGCGAGCCGCGTTCGCGCTCGTGAACAGGAGCGCGTCGTAGCGGGCGAGCGCGGCCAGCGCGTCGGCCACGCCCTCCCCGTCCGGCGTCGCGAGCACGCGCAGCATCGGGACGCACACCGGCTCGGCGCCCGCCGCGCGCAGGAGGGCGGCCAGGCCGCCGGCCTGCCCGGCGGGCCGCGTCACCAGCACGCGGCGGCCGAAGAGCGGCGCGTCCTCGAACCAGGCGAGCTCCTCGCGCAGCCGCACGACCTCCCCGATCACGACCACGGCCGGCGCCGACAGCCCGGCCGCGCGCACGCGCGGGGCGAGCTCGCCGAGCGGGGCGGTCACGACGCGCTGCCGCGCGGTCGCCGCCTCCATCACCACCGCGGCGGGCGTGCTCGCATCGCGTCCTTCCGTGATCAGCGTCTCCACGATCGTCTCGAGGTTGCGCATGCCCATCAGCACGACGAGGGTGTCCACCGCAGTCGCGAGCCGGTCCCAGCGGATCGCGGTCCAGGGCCGGGTGGCGTCCTTGTGGCCAGTCACCACCGCGAACGAGGACCCGTGACGCCGGTCGGTGACGGGGATGCCGGCAAAGGAGGGAGCGCACAGGGCCGAGGTCACGCCGGGGATCACCTCGAAGGGTACGCCCGCGGCCCGGCAGGCGCTCGCCTCCTCGGCGCCACGGCCGAAGACGAACGGGTCCCCGCCCTTGAGCCGCACCACCACCCGGCCCGCGCGGGCGCGCGAGACCAGCAGCGCCTGGATCTCCTCCTGGCTCCGGATCGGGTCCTCGTGCCCGCGCTTGCCGACGTCGACCCGCTCGGCGCCGGCGGGCGCCAGGGCCAGCAGCTCGCGCGCGACCAGCGTGTCGTAGACGACGACGTCGGCGCCGCGCAAGGCTTCGGCGCCGCGTACCGTGATCAGGTCCGGGGCGCCGGGGCCGGCCCCGACCAGCAGCACGCGGCCACTGCTCATCCCCCCGCTCCCGGCTCGCGGCAGGCGGCGAGGATCGCCTCCGCCCCGGCCGCGAGCAGTGCGTCCGCGACGCGGCGCCCGAGCGCCTCCGGCTCCTCGCCCTCGCCCTCCGCGCGCACGATGGGCGCACCCTCGGGCGCCGCCACCAGCGCGCGCAGCCGGAGCCGGCCGCCGGGGAGCGGCTGCGCATGGCCCGCGAGCGGAACGTTGCAGTCGCCTTCGAGCCGGGCGAGCAGCGCGCGCTCGGCCGCGAGCGCGCGCGCGCTGGCGGGATCGCTTAGCGCTGCGAGCTCGCCGGCCAGGGCGCCCCCGGCCCGCGCCTCGATCGCGAGGACACCCTGCCCGATCGCCGGCAGCAGGCGCTCGGGCGCAATGCGCTCGTCGATGCGGTCGGCGAGCCCGAGCCGCTCGAGCCCGGCGCAGGCGAGGATCACCGCGTCGAGGCGGCCGCCGGCAACCTGCTCGAGGCGGGTCGGGACGTTGCCGCGCAGCGGCACGATCTCGAGCTCCGGCCGCCAGGCCCGGAGCTGTGCCGCGCGTCGCGCGCTGCCCGTGCCGACCCGCGCGCCGGCCGGGAGCGCCGCCACGCTCGCGAAGCGCCCGCCGGCCGCGAGCGCGTCCCGCGGGTCGGCGCGCTCGGGGAAGGCCACGAGCGCGAGCCCCTCCGGCAGGCGGGCCGGCAGGTCCTTGGCGCTGTGCACCGCCAGGTCGGCGCGCCCGTCGAGGAGCGCCTCCTCGAGCTCCTTCACGAACAGGCCCTTGCCGCCGACCTTCGCGAGCGACACGCCGGCGAGCCGGTCGCCGGTGGTGCGCAGCGGCACGAGCTCGGTCGCGACGCCGAGCCGCTCCTCGATGCGGCGCGCGACCCAGCCGGTCTGCGTCAGCGCGAGCTGGCTCGCGCGCGTCGCGATGCGCAGCGGCTTCATGCCCGGCCGGGCCCGGGCTCGTCCCCCGGATCGGGCGGCGGGCCGTCGTCCAGGTCGGCCTCGGCGCCCGGCGCCGAGGGGTCGTCCAGGGCGAAGAGCACGCGCGCGGCCTGGAGGTAGGCGAGCCCCTCCTCGCGCTCGGCCTGCGCGCGCAGCCGCGAGACCGGCGCATGCAGCACCTTGTTCACGATCGCTCGCGTCAGCGCCTCGACCGCCCGGCGCGCCTCCTCGTCGGGTGCGGCACGCGCCACCCAGCGAGCAAGCTCCGCCTCGCGCACCGCCTCGGCGCGGCCGCGCAGGCGGCGGATCGTCGGCACGGCGGCCAGCGCCGTGAGCCAGCCGCCGAAGCGGTCGACCTCCTCCTGCACGATCCCCTCGGCCCGCACCGTCTCGCGTCGGCGCTCCTCGGCGTTGGCCTCCGCGACACCGCCGAGGTCGTCGAGGTCGTAGAGGTACACGTCGTCGAGGTCGTTCACGCCCGCATCGACGTTGCGTGGCACGCCGATGTCGATGACGAAGATCGGGCGGCGGCGCCGGACCCGCAGCGCCTCCTCGAAGAGCGGCACGTCGAGCAGCGGCCGGTCGGCGGCGAAGCAGGTGAGCACGACGTCGGCGCCCGCCACCAGCGCCGGCAGCTCGTCGAGACCGTGGGCGGAGGCACCGAAGCGCCCTGCCAGCTCCGCCGCGTGCGCGGGCGTGCGGTTCGCGACCGCGATGCCGGCCAGACCCGCCCCGCGCAGCGCCTCGAGCGCCATCTCGATCATGTCGCCGGCGCCCACCAGCAGCGCCCGCTTGTCCGCCAGCGTCTCGAAGATCTGGCTCGCGAGATCGACGGCGATCCGCGCCACCGAGACCGGCCGCTCGGCGATGCGGGTCTCGCTCCGCACCCGCTTCGCAGCGGCGAAGGCCGCGGCGAACAGGCGCGAGAGCACGGGCCCGCTCGCGCCGCACTCCGCGGCCACCCGGTAGGCGTCCTTCACCTGCCCGAGGATCTGCGGCTCGCCCACCACCAGCGAGTCAATCGACGCCGCCACGCGCAGCAGGTGCCGGACCGCGTCGGTGTCGACGTGCTCGTAGAGGACCGCGTGCGAGGAGAGGTGCTCGGGCAGGGGCTCGCCGCGGCCGAGATCGCGCAGGAAGAAGCTGCGCAGCCGGTGGCGCGCGGCCTCGAGCCGCCGCGTGGTGACGATCACCTCGACCCGGTTGCAGGTGGAGAGCAGCACCGCCTCCTCGATCTCCTCCCCGGCCACCAGCTTGGCGAGCCACGGCCCGGTCTCGTCCACCACGAAGCGCTCGCGCACCTCGATCGGCGCGGTGCGGTGGTTCATCCCGGCCAGCAGGATCTTCACAGGATCGCCTCCACGCCGATCACCGCGAAGAACAGGAACGCGAAGCCGGCCGTGGCGGCGACGGCCGCCTCGCGGCCACGCCAGCCCATCGCGAAACGCGCCAGCACGAGGCCCAGGTAGACCGCCCAGCCGATCGCGGTCCAGAGCGCATGAGCGCTGCCGTCCCAGGTGTGGCCGGTGAGGGCGTGGGTCCAGATCATCCCGGCGACGACGCCGAGCGTGAGGAGCGGGAAGCCGAGCGCGAGCGCCACGACGTTGACGCGGTCGAGCGCCTCGAGCGAGGGCAGCGAGCGCAGCAGCGAGCCGCCGCGCTTGGCCTTGAGCTGGCGGTTCCCGACGAGGAACAGCACCCCCGCGACGCCTGCGACACCGAGGAGGGACAGGCCGGCGCTGGCCAGGATCACGTGCAGGTGCGGCCAGCCGCCCGCGCCGGGAGGGCTCGCCGGCGTCACGCCCGGCAGGCCCGCAGCCGCGTAGAGCGTGGCCGCGAAGGCAAAGGGGGCGGTGAGGCCCGCCAGGCTCTCGAGCCGGCCACGGCGCAGCAGCACCAGCGCGAACACCACGCCGAGCCAGGCCATCCAGGAGACCGCCGCGGCGAGCGTCGTGAGCGCGGGGGGCGGGTCGAGCCAGTGCAGCCCGACGAAGCCCACGAGGTGCACGAGCGCGCCGATCGCGAGGACCCACACCGCGAGCCGTGCCAGCCGGGCGTCGGGCAGTGCGAGGCCGAGCGCGGTGCCGAGCGTCGCGACCAGGTACAGGACGGCAGCGAGCTGGTGCAGCAGGACCGCCATCAGGGCAACCCCCTTCGCACCTGCTCGGCGATCCGGAAGCCGTCCTGCACGGACTCGAACACGCGCAGCGCGGGCTCGCTCGCGAGCACGAAACGGATCTCCTCGATCGCACCCTCCCCGGCCAGGTGCGCCCGTGCCTCCTCGAGCAGCAGCTCCGCCACCCGCTGCAGGGGCAGGCCGGCACCGGCGCCCAGTGCAGGCACCACGATCGTGCGCGCGCCGCGCGCCGCCGCGCCCGCCAGCGCCTGGCGCCACGCGCCGCGCAGCGACGCTTCGAGCGCCTCGCGCCCGGCGTCGCACACGAGCGCCACCGTGGTCGCGTCCACGATCACGTCGGCGGATTCGAGCGCCGGGTCGCCGGCGCGGAAGGTGATCCGTCCCCTCATCGCCCGCCCTCGGCCCGCTCGACGAGGCCGGCGGCCAGCAGCGGCAGCAGGATCTCGTGCTGGCCGACGATCGAGATCCCACGCCCGCCGAGCCGCGTCGGGCGCTCGACCACGTTCACGGTCGGCCGATAGTGGCGCAGGAAGTCGAGGTTCACGGTGGTGAAGCGGCGCACGCGGTGGCCCAGGTTGCGCGCGAGCGCGAGCGCCTTCAGGAACACCTCGGGCAGGATCACCGCCGAGCCGACGTTCAGGTAGACGCCGCCCTCGAGCGTCGCGACGAGGCCCGCCAGGGTCTCGAAGTCGCGATGGCTGGTGGCACCGAGCGCCGCGCCGTCGGCGCTCGGGTGCATGTGATGGACGTCGGTGCCGATCGCGGCATGCACGGTGACGGGCACGCCCTGCCGCGCAGCGGCGGCGAGGATCGAGCGTTCCTTGTGGCGATAGCGGCCGGCCAGGATCGCACGCCCGACCGCCGCACCCATGCCGAGCCCCTCCGCGGCGCCACGGGCGATCGCCTCGTTCAGCTCCCGCGCCGTCTCGCGCGCCATCCCGAAGCTGCCGTCGTCGAGCGCCGGTGCCACGTCCTCGCTGGTGGCGCCCATCGCCGCCAGCTCGAGGTCGTGGACACAACCGGCGCCGTTCATGAGGATCCCGCTCACGAAGCCGCGCTCGACGAGGTCCACGACCACCGGCGCGAGCCCCACCTTGATCACGTGCGCGCCGAGGCCCCACAGGATCGTGCGGCCGCGCGCGCGAGCACGCACCGCCGCATCGATCACCTCGCGCAGGTCCGCGGCGCCGAGCAGATCGGGAAGGCCGTCGAGGAAGTCCGCGAAGGAGGCGCCCGGCCGGTGCGGCCGCGCCTCGTCGCGCCGGCGCACCTTGCTCGGGCGGCGGCGGGCCGGGATCGTGCGCACGCGCGCGCGATCGATGCGGGGCGGCTGGCGCGGCGGCACGACGCGACCCTCAGCGCACCGGGAAGAGCGCATCCTCGACCAGCTCCGCGAGCGCGTGCCCGATCGCGATGTGCGCCTCCTGGATCCGCTGCGTGTCGTCGGACGGGACGACGATCGCGAGCTCGACGCGCCCCGCGAGCTTCCCTCCGCCCTTGCCCGTCAGCGCGAGCGTGCGCAGCCCGTTGGCACGCGCCCGGTCGACGCCGGCCAGCACGTTCGGCGAGTCGCCCGAGGTCGAGAGCGCGAGCGCGACGTCGCCGGCCCGGCCGTGGGCCTCCACCAGCCGCTCGAAGACGCGCTCGAAGCCGTCGTCGTTGGCGATCGCGGTCAGCTCCGCGGGATTCGCGGCGAGCGCGAGCGCCGGCAGGCCGGGACGGACCCGGCCGAGCCGGCCGCTCCATTCCGCCGCGATGTGGAGGGCGTCGGTCGCCGAGCCGCCGTTTCCGAAGAGCAGCACCCTGCCCCCCGCGCGAAACGCTTCCTCGACGATGCTGGCGGCCTTCGCGATCGCCTCGGCCTGCCCCGCGGCGATCGCGCTCTGGATGCGCGCGCCCTCCTCGAGGAGCACGCGCACGCGGCTCGCGGGGTCCCGGTCCGAGCGGCTCTCGCGCATGAAAAACTCCGAGATTCCAAGGGGATGCGAGCGACGAGCAACATAGGGGGGGCGCGCGACAGCGTCAACGCGAGGGCGCGGGGCGCGCACGCGCGGCTGCTATCATGCCGCGTCGCGCCCCTGGAATCCGAGCCACGGCCGGCAGCCGGCCCGCTTCGGGCCCCGCGTCCGACACCGCCCGCATCCCAAGGAGACACCAGCGAATGGCCTCGATCGACGACGTCACGGACCAGAGCTTCGAAGCCGAGATCCTGCGCTCCGAGCTGCCCGCGATCGTGGACTTCTGGGCGGAGTGGTGCGCGCCGTGCCGGCAGATCGCGCCCGTCATCGCCGAGCTCGCCGCGACCTACGAGGGCCGGATCAAGGTGGTCAAGATGAACGTGGACGAGAACCAGTCCACGCCCGCGCGCTACGGCGTGCGCGCGATCCCGACGATCCTCGCCTTCCGCGGCGGCCAGGTCGTCGAGCAGATCACCGGGGCGCAGCGGAAGGCGGCGTTCGAGGAGATGGCGAAGAAGCTGATTGCGTAGGGGGCTCGAAGAAGTCGACGGGCCAGCAGCGCCGCCGCGCGGTCCGGTACAGGAAGGGGTCGGGGTTCACCGCCACCGGATGCCCGACCAGCTCCAGGAGCGGCAGGTCGGTGATCGAGTCGGTGTAGAACCAGCTCTTGGCGAGCTCGATCCCCTTCTCGTCGACGAGCTGCTGGAGCCAGTAGATCTTTCCCTCCTCGAAGCAGATCGGGTCGATCACGCGGCCGGTGAAGCGGCCGTGCTCGACCTCGAGGCGCGTGTAGAGGTAGTGGCGGATCCCGAGCTGCTCGGCGAGCGGCCGCACGACGAACTTCGTGGCGCCCGACACGATCGCGACCACGTGTCCCTGGGACTGGTGCCAGCGGATCCTCTCGATCGCCGCCGGATAGAGGGTGGGGACCACCATCTTCTCCACGAACGCGCGCGCTTCGCGCAGCAGCCGGCGCTCCGACTGGCCGCGGAACTCCACCATCGCAGCCTGCGTGAAGGCGCGGATGTCGAGGATGCCGGCCTTGTAGCGCAGGTAGGCGTAGAGGCCCTTGGCGAGGTCCCAGCCGTCGACCTCGCCCCGCTCGTAGCGGTACTTCATGTACAGCGAGCCGGAGTTCTCGGCGATCAGCGTCTTGTCCATGTCGAAGAAGGCGCCGATGCGCGGGAGGTTTCGCTTGCGCCGCGGTTCCGACATCTCAGAACATGTAGCGCCGCAAGGACACGTTGAGGAGCAGGCCCACCGCAGCCAGCGCCGCCATCATCGCCGAGCCGCCGTACGAGAAGAACGGCAGCGGCACGCCGATCACGGGGCCGAGCCCCACCACCATCGCCAGGTTCACGACCGCCGGCCAGAACAGGATCGCGACGATCCCCACCGCCAGCAGCGCCCCGAAGCGGTCCTTCGAGCCACGCGCGATGAACAAGCCCCAGATCAAGACCACGAAGTAGAGGACGAGCACCACCGCGGCCCCGAGCAGCCCCCACTCCTCGGCCAGCACCGAGAAGATGAAGTCGGTGTGCTGGGTGGGCAGGAAGCGCAGCTGCGTCTGGGAGCCGTGCAGCCAGCCCTTGCCCGCGAGCCCGCCCGAGCCGATCGCGATCCGCGACTGGTTCGCCTGGTAGCCCGAGGCCAGCGGGTCGCGTGCGGGGTCGAGCACGTCGAGGATGCGGCTCTTCTGGTAGGGCTCGAGGCCGAACATCCAGATCGCGGCCAGCACCGCGAGGCCGGTGCCTGCCACGGCCAGCCAGGCACGCGCCGGGATGCGAACGAAGAGCAGGTAGGTCGCGCCGATCAGGAGCGTCAGCACGGCCACGCCCATGTCGCGCTGGAGCACGATCAGCCCGACCGGGCCCGCGAGGATCAGCCCCGGGCGCCAGAGGTCGCGCAGGCGCCGGATCTCCGCGGGTGGGTTGCGGTGGAAGAAGCGGGCCAGCGCCACCACCAGGCCCAGCTTGGCGAACTCGGAGGGCTGCAGGCGCAACGGGCCGAAGACGAGCCAGCTCTGGTTGCCGCGGGTCACCGGCGCGAGCACGAGCGTCGACGCCAGCAGCAGCAAGGTCCCCGCGTACACGAACCAGCCCCAGCGCTCGAGGTGCCGGTAGTCGACGAGCAGGGTCGCGACCAGGAGGGCCGCGCCGAGGCCGAGCGCGACGAGCTGGCGGATCACGTTCGGCGAGAGCAGCCCCTCGCTGCCCGCGTGGGTGGCGGAGATCAGGTTGGCGAGGCCGAGGCCGAGCAGGAGGCAGACGAGGCCGAGCAGCCACCACTCGTAGTGCTGCGCCATGCGGCGCTCGATGCGGGTCATCCGGCCCCCCGGGCGGCCGTCACGGCCGGCTCCTCGGGCGCCGGCGGCGGCCGGCCGTTCTTGTCGTCCCACCAGCGCTGCAGGACCTTCTGGGCGATCGGCGCTGCGTTGGCGCCTCCTCCCCCGCCGTGCTCCACCAGTACCGCGACCACGATCTCGGGCGCCTCGGCCGGCGCGAAGGAGGCGAACCAGGCATGGTCGCGGTACGGCCGCGGGATCGCGAGCCCCGTCTTCCCGGCGGTCTTCTCGAGGCGGACGACCTGCGCGGTGCCGGTCTTGCCGGCCACCGCGAGCCCCGGGACCTGCGCGCGCCGGCCGGTGCCGCCCGGCGCGTCGACCACGGCGTGCAGCCCGTCGCGAACCAGTGCGAGGTTCTCATCCGACACAGGCACGCGACGGATCTCGTGCGGCGGCTGCGGCACGTGGACGCCGCCCGGCTCCACCACCTCGAGAACCAGCCGCGGCCGCAGGACGTGGCCGCCGTTGGCGATGGCGGCATACGACACGGCGAGCTGGAGCGGCGTCAGCAGGTTGTAGCCCTGCCCGATCGCGGCCGACACGGTCTCGCCCGGCATCCACTCCTGGCCGAAGCGCCGCTCCTTCCACGCGCTGCTCGGCACGAGACCCGGCTGCTCTCCCTCGAGCCCGATACCCGTGACCGCTCCGAGCCCGAAGGCCTTGGCGTACTCGGCCAGCCGGTCGATCCCGAGATCGAGACCCGCCCGGTAGTAGTACACGTCGCAGGACTGCATGAGCGAGCGCCGCAGGTCGACCGTCCCGTGTCCGCCGCGCTTCCAGCAGCGGTAGGTGCGGTTGCCGAAGGCGAAGCCGCCCGGACAGAAGACGGTGGTCTTCGGAAGCCGCAGCCCCTCCTCGAGCGCCGCGGCGGCAACGAACGCCTTGTAGGTGGACCCGGGCGGATACTGCCCCGAGAGCGCGCGGTTCTGGAGCGGCTTCATCGGGTCACTGGTGAGCTGCCGCCACAAGGCGGCGTCGATCCGCCCCGAGAAGGCGTTCGGGTCGTACGAAGGGAGCGACGCCATCGCCAGCACGCCGCCGTCGCGTGGATCGAGGGCGACCACGGCGCCCGAGACCGGCTCCTCCGGCGGCGCGGCCGCGGCGAGCGCCTCCTCGGCGGTGCGCTGCAGGTCGAGGTCGAGCGCCAGGACGACGCGCGCGCCCGGGCGCGCCTCCACGCGGTCCAGCACCTCGACCTCGCGGCCCGCCACGTCCACCAGGACGTTGCGGCCGCCCGCGCGCCCGCGCAGGAAGGGCTCGAGCAGGGCCTCGACGCCCGACTTCCCGACCACGTCACCCGGCCGGTAGTCCTCGAAGCGCTCGCTCTCGAGCTGGCCCGGGCTCACCTCGCCGAGCGAGCCGAGCAGGTGCGCGGCGAGCGGACCGTGCGGGTACTGCCGGTAGGGCCGCACCTCGGTCAGCACCCCGGGCAACGCATGGCGGTGCGACTCCACGCGCGCCAGCCGCTCGAAGTCGAGGTCGTCGGACAGGCGCAGCGGCTGGAAGCGCGCCCGGCCGCGCGGATCCCCGTAGCTCTCGCGCAGGCGCTCGGGCTCGTCGCCGAGCAGGCGGGCCAGGACCGCCAGCGTGCGCGGCGGGTCACGCAGCTCGCTGGGCACGACCTCGAGATGGAAGGCGGGCCGCGTCGTCGCGAGCAGGCGCCCCTTGCGATCGACGATCTCGCCGCGCGGCGCGGTGAGGCGCTCGGTGCGGATCGAGTTGCGCTGCGAGCGCTCGAGGTGCTCCTCGCCCTGCACGACCTGGAGCTGCACGAGCCGCAGCAGGAAGATCGAGAAGGCGGCCGCCATGCCCGCGGCGAGCAGGCGCAGGCCGCGCTCGAGGGTCGGGTCGCTCCCGCCGCCGGGGCCGAACTGGCTCATCGCAGGCCCGGCCCCGCCTCGATGCGGAAGGCACCGTGGACGGGATCCTCGGGATCGACCCGGCCGAGCACGGCATCGAAGAGCCGGCGCACCGCGAGGGCGGCGGCGGCGTTGGCGGTGGCGTGCGGGATCGCGATGCCGAGCGCGGCGCGCCCCGGCTCCGGCACGCCGCCGAGCAGCCACTCGCCGACGACGTGCGCCGCCGTCAGGCCGACCACGAAGGGCACGAGCACCACCGCGCGCGCGAGGTCCACGCGCCGGGCCGCGGCGCGGGTGAGCAGCCACGCGCCCATGTCGAGCAGCGCGTGCTGGCCGAGCGGGCCCGCCGAGAGCAGGTCCGCGCTCCACCCCACCACCCAGGCCGTGACCAGCCCGGGCGCTCCCGGCACGCGCAGGCCCAGCGCGACGGCGACCAGCAGCGACGGGTCCGGCAGCCAGCCGCGCGGCACCCACTCGGCCAGGCCGCCTACGATCCACAGGCCCGCGAGGGCGAGCGCCCATGCCGCCAGCATGATCCTTCTCACGAGCCCGGCCTCGGCTCCGGCGCGGCCGCTTCGTCGCGGTCCGGCAGGTCGCCCTCGCCCTCGTAGAGCAGCTCGAGCGTGGGCCCGCGCCAGAGCAGGACGAAGACCTGCTCGAGGCGCCCGAAGTCGACCGCCGGCTTCAACACCGCCCGATGCACGAACGCCGCGGGATCCGCCTGCACCTCGACCACCTCGCCCACCCGCAGCCCCTTCGGGTAGGCGCCACCGAAGCCCGAGGTGATCACGAGGTCGCCCACCTGGACGTCGTCGCCGCGCACGAAGAATTCGAACTCGAGGCCGTCACCGCCGGTGCCCTTCACGATCCCGCGCGCGCGGCTGCGCTGCACGATCCCGTCGACCGAGCTCTGCGCGTCGACCAGGAGCAGCACGCGGCCGGCGTTGCGCGAAGTCGCCGTCGCGATCCCGACCACCCCGGTCTCGGTGACGACCGGCATGCCGGCCCGCACGCCGTCGCTGCGCCCGCGGTCGATCAGCACCGAGTGGAACCAGGGCGACACGTCGGTGCCGACCACCTGCGCGGGCCGCATCGGCACCTCGATCGCGCTGCGCATCTCGGCGATCGTCCGCAGGCGCCCGCTCTCCACCAGCGCCTCCCGGAACTGGAGGTTCTCCTCCTGGAGCTGCGCCACGCGCTCGTGCAGCTCCCGGTTCTCGTCGCGCACCTCGAGCAGCGCCACGTAGTCGCCCCACGCGCCACGGACGCCGTCGACCGGCGCCGACAGCGCCTTCTGGATCGGCGCGGCCACCTCGATGAAGAAGCCCCCGAGCCAGCCCGGATCCCGCGCGCCGCGTGCCAGCGCCCGGCGGTCGGAGGCGATGGCCAGGAGCGCGAGGCCGACGAGCAGCGCCAGGAGCAGCGGGACGCGCAGGCGCTCGAGCAGGACGCGGAGCATCGGACGACCTCGGGCCTTCTGGACCGCTCTTGTCGTCGGAGGGCCTCGTCGTGGCGCCCTGCCCGCCTTCCACGGCGCCGTGCCCTCCTTCGTCGGAACCGGAGCGCAGCGCCGCGGTGCGGCCCGTCACGAACGCACTGCGACTTCGCGAAGCAGCTCGAGCTCGTCGAGACAGCGGCCGGTGCCCAGCACCACGGCCGTGAGCGGATCCTCGGCCAGCATCACGGGCAGCCCCGTGGCCTCCCGCAGCAGGAGGTCCAGGTTGGCGAGCAGCGCCCCGCCACCGGTCATCACGATGCCCTTGTCCACGATGTCGGCCGACAGCTCCGGCGGGGTCGACTCGAGGGCGATCTTGACGCTCTCGACGACGGTGTTGACGGGCTCCGCGAGCGCCTCGCAGATCTCGTCGCTCTTGAGCTCGAGGGTCTTGGGCACGCCGGCCACCAGGTCGCGACCCTTGATCTCCATGCTCTGGATCGCGTCGATCGGGAAGGCCGTGCCGATCGTCACCTTGACCAGCTCGGCCGTGCGCTCGCCGATCAGCAGGTTGTACTTGCGCTTCACGTAGTTGATGATCGCCTCGTCCATCTTGTCGCCGCCCACGCGCGTCGAGTTCGAGTAGACGATGCCCGAGAGCGACAGCACGGCCACCTCGGTGGTGCCGCCGCCGATGTCGACGATCATGTTCCCCGACGGCTCCGTGACCGGGAGCCCGGCTCCGATCGCGGCCGCCATCGGCTCCTCGATCAGGTACACCTCGCGCGCGCCTGCCGACATCGCCGACTCGCGCACCGCGCGCTTCTCCACCTCGGTGATGCCCGAGGGCACCGCCACCACGATCCGCGGCCGCACCAGCGTCGAGCGGTTGTGCACGCGCATGATGAAGTAGCGGAGCATCGCCTCGGTGATCTCGAAGTCGGCGATGACCCCGTCCTTCATCGGGCGGATCGCGACGATGTTGCCCGGCGTGCGGCCGAGCATCTCCTTCGCCTCGCGTCCCACCGCCCGCACCTTGTCGGGGCCGCGACCGTCCTTGGTGACGGCCACGACGCTCGGCTCCGAGACCACGATGCCCTTGCCCTTCGCGTAGACCAGGGTGTTCGCGGTGCCGAGATCGATCGCGAGGTCGCTCGAGAACCAGCCGAGGATGCGGTTCAGCAAGTGGGATTACTCCATGTGGCCGCCGGGAGTGGAACGCCGTTCGGCAGGGCGGGGCACTCCTGAAGCTCGACCCCTAAGTGCTGGAATTCACGGATCCTTTGGAGGGAGGGGGGGAGCCGCCGGCAATGCTAACAGCCGCGCCCCCCGAAGAGCAACCGCCCGCACGCCCGGCGCGCGCGAGGACGGGCGCGGGGGCGTCGAGGCTGCTTGCCCGCAGCGATCCGCACACCTAGGCTCCGCGGCCCGTCGAAGCCGGGGGATCGAGGCGACGAAAGGAGTCCGGGATGCTCGAGGCGCTGCGCCGCAGCCAACGCTGGCTCATGGGAGCGGTGGTCTTCCTGGTCGGCGGCGTGTTCGTGGCCTACCTCGGGCTCGGCGGGCCGATGGCGTCGGGCCCCTCCTCGGGCGCGGTCGTCGAGCTCGACGGCCGCCGCTACACGCTCCAGGACGTCCAGCGCTCGCGCGAGCAGCAGGAGGCCCGCCTGCGCGAGAGCCTCGGCGACGCCTTCGACGCCGCCGGCGCCGGCGCCTACCTCGACCAGATGGCGGCCGAGTCGCTGATCCAGCGCGCGGTCCTGGCCAGCGAGGCCGAGCAGCTCGGCCTGCGCGCCACCGACGACGAGATCCGGCACATCCTCCGCAGGATCTTCCCGACGCCCGAGGGGACGATCGACGCGGCCGCTGCCCGCGAGTTCGGCGAGCGGCGGTTCGGAAGCGAGCGGCGCTTCGCGAGCGAGATCCGCGACGACATCCTCACCACCAAGCTGCTCCAGCTGATCGACGCCGGGGTCGAGGTCTCGGACGCCGAGGTGCGCGACGCGCTCCGCTACCAGCGCGAGGCCGTGAAGCTCGCCCTGGTGGTCCTGGACCCCGCGAAGCCCTCCGCCGAGGTCGAGGTGGAGGATGCCCCGGTCGAGGCCCTGCTCGCGGGCGAGGCTCCGCGCGTGCACGCGTTCTACGACGAGCATCCCGAGCGCTACAAGCAGCCCGAGCGGGTGCGTGCGCGCCACCTGCTGCTGCGCGTCGCACCCGGCGCCAGCGAGGAGGAGGTCGCGGCCGTGCGCGCGCGCGCGGAGGCCGCGCTCGCACGGATCCGGGGCGGCGAGGATTTCGCCGCCGTCGCGAGCGAGCTCAGCGAGGACCCGGGCTCGAAGAGCCAGGGCGGCGACCTCGGCTTCTTCGCCCGCGGGCAGATGGTGCCCCCGTTCGAGGAGGTGGCCTTCTCGCTCGAGCCGGGGACGGTCAGCGAGGTCGTGAAGACCGACTTCGGCTTCCACGTGATCCGCGTCGAGGAGCGCAAGGCGGCCGAGGAGCGCAGCTTCGACGACGCGGCGCGCGAGATCGCCGAGGGACTGGTCCGCGAGGACCGCGCGCGCGAGCTCGTCGGGGAGCAGGCCACCGCGCTCGCGGAGGCGGTGCGGGGCGGCCAGACGCTCGTCGACGCCGCGCGCGAGCTCGGGATCGAGATCCAGCGCACCGACTGGATCACGCGCCACCCCGACGGCTTCGTCCCCGGGGTCGGCGCCGCCCCGGAGCTCGTGGTGGCAGCCTTCGCGCTGACCTCCGAGCAGCCGACCTCGCCGCGCGTCTTCGAGAGCGGAGACAGGAAGGTGATGGTCGAGCTGCTCGAGCGGCGCACGCCCACGCCCGAGGAGCTGGCCACCGACCTGCCCGCCGAGCGCGAGCGGCTGCGCGACGCGCTGCGCGCCGAGGCCCGCAATGCCTGGCTCGAGGCCGCCCGCAAGCGCCTCCAGGAGGAGGGCCGCCTGCGGGTCGACCTGTCGCCCCTGCTGCAGCCGGGAGCGACCGAGACCGGCTGATCGCGAGGCCGGCCGCCGCGGGTGGTTAGCGCCGGCTCGCGACCGCGAGCGCCGCCGCGAGGGCGAGCCCCGCTACCGCCCCCGCAGCGACACCGAGCCGGAACGAGCGCGGTCGGTAGCGCCACTCGACCACGCTCTCGCCCGCGGGCACCTGCACCCCACGCAGCGCGGTGTCGGCACGCAGGACCTCGGCGGTTTCGCCATCCACGGTGACCTGCCAGCCCGGAAACCAGGCGTCAGCCAGCACGAGGATCCCTGCCGCGCGACCGCGGGTGCGCACGACGACGCGCTCGGGATCGTCCCGCTCGATGCGGGCCCAGCCGCTCGGGTCCGGGCCGTCTCGCGCCGACCCCGCGGTCCCTAGCGCGGGGAAGGGATCGAGCAACACGGTGGTGCGCAGGTCGAAGTCCGGTGCGAGCAGGCGCTCGAGCGCAGCCTGCGGGTCGGGAGGCTCGGCCTCGGCCCACGCGGCGCGCCAGGCGCGCGCCAGGGCGTGGGGGTTCTCGAACAGGCGCGGTGCGCGAGTCCCCGCCGGCACCAGCCGCCAGTCCGCCTCGAGCCAGGCGGGCGGCCGGGCCAGCACCGCGAAGCGGACCGCCAGGAGATCGAGCAACGCGGCCCGTTCGGGTGTCGCCGGCAGCCGGGGGGTACCCGCGTACGGGGCACCGAAGACGGGCCGCACCACGCCGGGGTCGCCCGCCACGACGCCGGCGTCGCCGGTCCCGAGGAACTGCACGAAGCGGCTCGTCGTCGCGAGCGAGAGCGGCTCGAGGTCCTGGAGCACGCGGATCCCCGCCGCCTGGCCCAGGCGGTCGGTGCCGAAGCCGAGCCACAGGCTGCGGCTCGCGGCGTGCTCGGGCTTCTCGACCACCGCGAGCAGCGGCCCGAGGCGCTCGGGAGGGGGCGCCTCGCGGCGCGGGAAGCGACGCGTCGGAGCGGCGTAGGCGCGCAGCATCGGGGCAGCCTCGACGAGCACGGCGGCGGCGCACAGGCCGGCGGCGGCAACCCGGCGCACACGGCCGGCACGAGCGACGAGCCGCGAGATCCCGACCCCCGCGCACACCGCCAGGGCCAGACTCGTCACGAGCCGGTAGCGGAACGGGAAGCGGAAGTCGCCGAGCAGCGGCAGCCCGCGCAGGGCGTCGTACACCGGCAGGTGGCCCGGGAAGGACGCGGCGAGCCCCGCCAGTCCGGCGAGCAGGAGGACCGCCGCGCGCCCCCGGCCCGGGCCGGCCAGGACCACCGCCGCCAGCGCCAGCACCGGCGCCGCCAGACCGGGAGTGACGGCGCTGGTCCCGCTCGCGAGCAGGTGTTGCAGGACGGGCCCGGGGTCGTGCGTCGCCAGCTCCGCACCAGCGGTCGCCGGATCGAGGGTGCCGGGAGCGCGGGCGCTGTGCGCCAGGAGCTCGAGCGAGGGCGCGAGCTGCGGGGCAGCGAGCCCGGCGGCGGCGAGCGCCCCGCCCGCCAGGGCGGCCAGCGCAGACGCCGGGAGCCGCCGCTCCCGCCAGGCCCGGGCCCCCAGAACGGCGCCGGCGAGGGCCGTGCCGACCAGCGCGGTCATCGCGACGGTGTAGGGCCAACCCACCAGGACCTGCATCGCGAGGGCGAGCGCGAAGCCGGCGGCGCGCCCGGGCGAGGGCCGCTCGGCCACGCGCAGGGTGGCAGCGAGCACCACGGGCATCCACGCGGCGGTGTAGAGCGTCGGCGGCGTCCACATCGACGACCAGAGCTGGAGCGAGCCCGCGTGGAGCAGCCCCGCGCTGGCAGCGCCCCACGGTCCGGCGCCGCACGCGCGCGCCAGCACGAGCGCACCCACCGCTGCCAGCGCCAGATGCGCGGCGGCGAGCCACGTGAAGGCGCCCTGTGACGGGAGAACCAGATGGAGCGCGTTCGGCGGGTAGAGGACACCGGCCTGGAGCGTCGCGAGAAACGGGCCGCCCAGCTGCTGGTAGGGATTCCAGAGCGGCAGCTCGCCGGCCTGCAGCCGGGCGGCCGCGTAGACCGCATTCGGGCGGTAGTACGAGAAGAAGTCATAGACGAGCGGCGGCCGCTCGGCCTCGAGCTCCGGGCTCGAAGGGGTGGTGGCGCCCACGAGCCAGAGACCGGCGGCGAGCGCGCCCACCACGATCGTCGCCAGGGCGCGCCTCATGCCGCCTCGCGCTCGGCGTGCACCGTGACGACGTCGAAGAGGTTCACCGGCAGGGAGAGCCCGGCGCCGGGGAAGCGCAGCGGGCGCTGCGCCGTACGCCCGAGCAGCGACTTGCGCAGCCGCTCCACCAGGTAGCCGATCGGGTAGCGCGCGCCCTCGGCACGCATCCCGATCACGCGCAGGCCGTGGGCGGCGAGCAGCCTGCGCAGCCCGTCACGGCTGTAGAAGAAGAGGTGCTCGGGCAGCGTGTAGAGGTGCCAGCGCCGGCCGGACACCCGTGCGACGAGGCTTCCGACGTCACCGGTGGTGAGGGCGAGCCGGCCGCCCGGGCGCAGCACGCGCGCCACCTCGGCGATCGCCGCATGGGGTGCCGCGAGGTGCTCGAGTACGTCCCAGAGCGTCACCGCGTCGAAGCTGCCATCGCGAAACGGTGCGCGCTGCGCATTTCCCACCGCGATGCCGCCGGGGCCCGTCACCGGCGCGGCCCGGGCCGCCGCCGCGAGCGAGAGCTCGAGCCCCACCGCGCACCAGCCGGCGCGGCGCGCCTCCGCCACCGCGAAGCCGTAGGCCGGCCCGAGGTCGAGCAGCCGCGCGCCCGGCCGCCCGGGCGGGCCGAGCGCACCCAGCCGCCGTGCGAAGGTCGCCCGCAGGGCGCCCTCGAGCGAGGCGTAGTCGTCGTAGCCGGCGGCGTGGTCCGCTCCCTCGAAGTAGCGGGCGCCATAGAGGGCGCCCGGGTCGAAGTCGGGGCCCGGCTGCCAGAAGCCGGTGCCACACGCGGCGCAGGAGAGGATCTCGATCCCGTCCTTGCGCAGCCGTGGCGCCGCCCCCGGCGCACGGCATACCGGACAGCTCACGGCCACTCCACGCCCTCGACCCGGTCGATCACGTAGCGGGGCCGGTGCTTGACCTCCTCGTAGATGCGCCCCACGTACTCGCTCACCACACCGAGCGAGAGCAGCTGCACGCCGCCGAAGACCAGCACCAGCACCACCAGCGACGTCCAGCCGCTGGCTTCGACCCGGCCGGTGGCGTGGGCCACGAGGGCGAAGAGCCCGAAGAGCAGGCCCAGCACGGCGGTCGCGGCGCCGAGCATCCCGATCGCGCGCAGCGGCAGCACCGAGAACGAGACCAGGCCGTCGAGCGCGAGGCGCAGCATGGGCCGCAGCCGGTATTTGCTGCGGCCCGCGAAGCGAGCCTGCTCCTCGTACCAGACGCGCGCCTCGGCGAAGCCCAGCCACGGCACGAGGCCGCGCATGAACACGAAGTGCTCCTCGAGGCCGAGCAGCGCGTCCACCACACGCCGGTCGAGCAACCGGAAGTCGGCGCCGGAGGGCACGATCGGCGTGCGGCTGACCCGGTTCATGAGGCCGTAGAAGGAGCGGCTCGCCCGCTCCTTCCAGCCCGGCGGGCGCTCCTCCTGGGCCCGTCGCACCGCCTGCACCACGTCCGCCCCGGCGCGCCAGGCCTCGACCAGCGCGGGGATCCGCTCGGGTGGATGCTGGAGGTCCCCATCGAGCGTCACGACGGCGTCCCCGCGCGCGAAGCGTAGCCCGGCGCTGAGCGCGGCCTGGTGGCCGAAGGAGCGGGTGAAGCGGATCGTCTTGACGTCGGCGTCGGCTGCGCGCAGCGCCGCGAGGCGCGCGGGTGTCGCATCGCGGCTGCCGTCGTCGACGAAGAGCAGCTCGCCGCGCACGCCGGCGCTCTCCCACCCTGCCCGCACGCGGCGGGCGAGCTCGACGACGCAGTCCTCCTCGTCGAGCACGGGTACGACCACGGAGACCAGCGGCTGGGCGGGGCGGGCGGGAGCAGGCATCGCGCGGAACTCTACCCCGCATCTCCCGCCCGGCGTGCCGGGCTCACGCCGGCCCGGGCGCAGCCGGCGGGACGGAGGCGCCTGCGCCGCAGCCGGAGCCCGGATCCGAGCGCCAGCGGAGAGCGGAAGGGCGCGCCCGCGCTCTCCCGCTCTCCGGATGCCAAGCGCCGGCGACCTCGCTAGGCAGCGGCGTCGGGCGTGACGAACGAGCGCAGGCGCTCGCCCTGCTCGGACGCGCGCAGCTTGGCCAGCGCGCGTGCCTCGAGCTGGCGCACGCGCTCGCGCGACAGTCCGAGCTTGGCGCCGATCTCCTCGAGCGTGTGCTCCTTCTCGCCGCTCATGCCGAATCGCCAGCGCAGGATGTTCTGCTCGCGGGAAGAGAGCAGCGCGATCCCGTCGGCGGTCTCGCGCTCCAGGCGCACGTGGTCGAGCCCCTCCATCGGCGACACCGCGTCGGGGTCCTTCACGTAGTCCTTGACCTGCTTGGTGTCGGTCCCGCGGACCTCCGCCTCCAGGCTCACCGGCTCGCGGGTCATGCGCTGGAGCTGCTCGATCTGGTCGGCGGTGGTCTTCAGCGCCTTGGCCAGGTCGACCGGCGTCGGCTCGCGGCCGAGGCGGGTCTCGAGCTCCGCGTACGCGCGGTGGTACTTGAGCAGCGTGTCGTGCACGTGGCTCGGGATCCGGATCGTGCGCGAGTGGTTCTGGATCGCCCGGATGAAGGCCTGGCGGATCCACCACACGGCGTAGGTCGAGAACTTGTGGCCGCGGTGGTAGTCGAACTTCTCGACGGCCCGGATCAGCCCGAGGTTCCCCTCCTGGATCAGGTCCTGGAAGGTGATCCCCATGTTCCGGAAGTCCTTCGCGATCGCGACCACCAGCTTCAGGTTGTGCTGCACGAAGGTGTTCTTCACCTCCATGAGGCGATGCCAGGAGTCCTCGATCCCGCGCATGCGCTGCAGGAACGGCTCCGCCTCCACACCGACCTGGACCTCGAGCGCCGCAAGTCGCTCGCGCGCAGCCCTCACCCGCTGGGCGCGATCGGCGCCCTTGCGGGCCTCGGCCGATGCGAGGTCACGCTGCGCGCGCTGCAGCTCGCGCCGGACCTCGAGCAGGCGGAGCCGGATCCGGCCCAGGATCTGCATCGACAGGTCGGCATCGTCGAGCGCGCGGCCGAGCTTGCGGTCGAGCCGCTCCAGCGCCGCCGCGGCCTCCTTGCTGCGGCGCCCGCCGGTGCCGACGGTGGCCTGCCGCTGCCCGAGCAGCTTCTCGACGCGTGCCAGCGCCTCGTCGACCTTGGCCGTGAGGTCCTCGCCGTCCGGCGAGCCGGAGCCGAAGGACTCCGACATCTTGCCGGTCACGCGCTCCTCGGCCTTCAGCTCGCGCCAGATCCCGATCACCTCGTCCGCGACCATCGGGATCGAGCGCATGCCCTGGCGGAAGGCCAGCGTCGACGCCTCGATCTCCTTGGCGAGCAGGACCTCGTGGTCCTTGGTCAGCGTCGGGATCGACGCGATGTCGCGGAAGTACGAGACGAGCGCGCTGCGCTCGCGATCGCGCACGTCTTCCCCGGCGCGCGCCACGGTCCAACGGGCCGCGTGCGCGACCAGTTGATCGACGGTGGCGATGGCGCTGAAGTCCGTCTCGGCCCCGAGCTCATCCCGGGCCTTCGTCTGGCGGCGCTGCTTGATGGCACCACCGAGTCCTTTGCGCGGCGTCCGCTGCGCGTTCATTTCCCTTCGATTCCTCCGAGTTCGACGCTCCGGCGTCCCTCGTTCGCCGCCGGAAGCTCCGGTCCCGCCTTCGCGCCTGCGCCGGGTCTGTCCCGGACGGGGCCGAGGTGCAGGCCGATGGTGTCACCACGTGGCGTCGGTCGATGCCGCGCGGCATGGGCTCATCTGACTAGGTGGGCGGTCTCGCTCGCGCGAGGACGGATCGCATCGACGTCGATCTGCCGACCGACCCTGCCTCGAAGGCCCCCCTCGAGGACCCTCCTCTGACGCGCCGAGTCGAAAGCCGATTCGGCGATCACACCTCGTGCGTCACACCTCGCAACCGGCGCCGCCGGTCGCTCGATCCGGCCGATCTAGTCGGAAGTCCAGCGTCTCCAACCACCCTGGGCGCGGGGCGCATGATAGTTGCGATCCGATCTTTGGCAAGCACGAATTTACACCGCGCGTCAACGAATTCCCCAGTCGCGGATAGACGATTACCCCTAGGGGATCCCATTCCGGGAGGCTGCTACGCGAAGGCCTGTTTGTTGTGGCGGATCAGCTCCATGAACTCCGCGCGGGTCTTGGGATCGTCCGAGAACACTCCCCGCAGGGAGCTCGTGATGGCAAAGGCGTTCTGCTGCTCCACGCCCCGCATCATCATGCAGAGGTGGATCGCCTCGGCGACGACCGCGATCCCCTTCGGCCGCAGCACCGTCTCGAGCGCGCTCGCGATGTCGGTCGTGAGCCGCTCCTGCACCTGCAGCCGCCGCGCGAACATCCCGACCATGCGCGGCAGCTTCGAGAGCCCGACGATCCGGCCGTCCGGGATGTAGGCGACGTGCACGCGCCCGAAGAACGGCAGCAGGTGGTGCTCGCAGAGGCTGTAGAACGCGATGTCCTTGACCAGGACCATCTCGTCGTAGCCCTCCTCGAACACCGCGTTGTTGAGGATCGCGATCGGGTCCTGTTCGTAGCCGCTGGTCAGGAAGCGCCACGAGCGCGCCACGCGGCCGGGCGTCCGGAGGAGCCCCTCCCGCCCGGGGTCCTCTCCGAGCTCCCGGAGCATCGACGCCACCAACCCTTCGATCGGATCCCGCTCTGCGCTCAAGGTTCCTCTCCACATTCGAAGGCGTTCCGGCGCGTCTCCTCGAGACGGATGCGCGCGAGCCGCGCCGCCCCGCGCTCGGCCAGCGCCGCGCCGAGCTCCCGGCGCACGGCGAGCGCGATGTTCTCCGCGGTCGGTACCGCCACGGCGAACCACGGGTCTTCGTTCAGGAGCCGGTGCCCGAGCCGGTCGAGCACCCGCTCGCGCACGAGCGCGTCGAGCTCCGCCACGGGCACGATCGCGCCCGTGCGCGGGTCGAGCGGGCCGGTCACGGTGACCTCGAGCCCGTAGTCGTGCCCGTGGCCGCTCGGGTGGGCGCACTTGCCGTAGATCCGGCGGTTCTCGGCCTCCGAGAAGCGCTCGTTGCGCAGCACGTGGGCAGCGGGAAAGCGGTAGCGGCGGGTCAAGGCGATCAGGGCACAGGCTCCGGCGCCCGGACGTCGACCCACAGGTCGTCGTCCTGGCGCAGGCGCAGGCCGTGGAGGAGCCCGCCGAGCGCCGCGCGCAGCAGCTCGTGGATCACGAGGGCGAAGCGCTCCGGGGTCGGCGGCTGCTTCTCGAACCACGGTGTGTCGCGGTTCAGGTCCCGGTGGTCGAAGCGGGCGACGATCTCGCGCTCGAGCACGCCCTTCAGCTCCTTCAGGTCGATCACCATTCCCGTGGCGGGGTCGGGGGTCCCCTCGATCGTGACCTCGAGCCGGTAGTTGTGGCCGTGCTGGCGCGCGGCCGGGCCGAAGAGCGCGAGGCTCTCCTCCTCCGACAACCCCGGCAGCGCGTAGCGGAGCGACGCGGAGAAGTCGACGGCGCGGGTGAGCCGGACGCGGCGGTCCTCGGCCGGGGCTCGGGGGTCCACGGGAACCCTAGTAGCGCCGCAGCAGCGCACGCACCACGCCGCGGATCTCGACGTCGCGGGCAGGCGCCTCGATCGGCTTCATCCGGGCGTTGGCCGGGAGCAGCCGCACCGTCGCACCCCGGCGCTGGAAGCGCTTCAGGGTCGCTTCCTCCCCGCGCAGCACCGCGACCACGGTGTCGCCGTCGCGCGCCTCGGCGCGGCGCTCGACCACCACGGTGTCGCCGTCGCGGATCTGCTCGTCGATCATCGAGTCGCCGCGCACGCGCAGGGCGAAGCAGGCGTCGGGCCGCCGGACCAGCCCGGCGGGTACGGCGACGCGCTCCTCGATCTCGATCGGCTCGATCGGAGTCCCGGCGGCGACCGTCCCCAGGAGCGGCAGGGTCACCTGGGGAACCCCCTCCTCGCCGGCCGGCTCGAGCGAGCGCGCGCGGTTCCAGGACTTGCGCAGCCAGCCCTTCCCGACGAGCTGGTGGACGTGCTTGTGGACGGTCGCCACCGACGACAGCCCGAAGCGCGCCCCGATCTCCTCGAGGCTCGGCGAGTAGCCCTGCTCGTCGATGAACGCGCACACGAAGTCGTAGATCTCGCGCTGGCGGCGGGTCAGGGCCATCGCACCTCCGACGAAAACGAGGCGAAAGCTAGCGAAGCCTCCCTTGCCCCGCCGGAGGACCGCTCGTTAGACTCGGCCCGCGCTGGCACTCGCCCGGCGTGAGTGCCAGGACCCGCCGGCAACGGCGACCCCGTCCGCGACCCGTACCGGACCCCGTCCGGGACAAGGACCCCGCAGCAGCGCGGCTCCCGGGCTCTCGGGCGGGGTGCGACTTCGGACCCGAGCTGGGGCCCCCTTTCGGGTGGCCCGGGAGACAAGGAGGCCATGAAGGTCCAACCGCTGCACGACCGCATCCTCGTCAAGCGCATCGACGAGGAGCAGAAGACCAAGGGCGGCATCATCATCCCCGACACGGCCAAGGAGAAGCCGCAGGAGGGCAAGGTGGTGGCCGTCGGCAAGGGCAAGGTGCTCGACGACGGCAAGCTCCAGGAGCTCGCCGTGAAGAAGGGCGACAAGATCCTGTTCAGCAAGTACGCCGGCACCGAGATCAAGCTGGAAGGCGACGAACACATCATCATCCGCGAGGACGACGTCCTCGCCATCCTCGAGTAGGAAGGCCCCCACACCATGGCAGCCAAGGAGATCCGTTACGAGCAGGACGCGCGCGCGAAGATCCTCGCGGGCGTGAACGGGCTCGCGAACGCGGTGCGCGTGACGCTCGGCCCCAAGGGCCGCAACGTCATCATCGAGAAGAGCTTCGGCTCGCCCACGGTCACCAAGGACGGCGTCACCGTCGCCAAGGAGATCGAGTTCGAGGACAAGTTCGAGAACATGGGCGCGCAGATGGTGCGCGAGGTGGCCTCGAAGACCTCGGACGTGGCGGGCGACGGCACCACCACCGCGACGGTGCTGGCCCAGGCGATCTTCCGCGAGGGCAGCAAGCTCGTGGTCGCCGGCATGAACCCGATGGAGCTCAAGCGCGGCATCGACAAGAGCGTCGAGGCGATCAGCGCCGAGCTCAAGAAGATGTCGAAGCCGACCCGCGACCAGAGCGAGATCGCCCAGGTGGGCACGATCTCGGCCAACGGCGACGAGACGATCGGCAAGATGATCGCCGAGGCGATGGAGAAGGTCGGCAAGGAGGGCGTGATCACCGTCGAGGAGGCCAAGTCGATGGACTCGACCCTCGAGGTGGTCGAGGGCATGCAGTTCGACCGCGGCTACCTCTCGCCCTACTTCGTGACCGATCCCGAGCGCATGGAGGTGGTGCTCGAGGAGCCGCTGATCCTCCTGCACGAGAAGAAGATCTCGAGCATGAAGGACCTGCTGCCGGTGCTCGAGCAGGTGGCCCGCCAGGGCCGGCCGCTGCTGATCGTCGCCGAGGAGGTCGAGGGCGAGGCGCTCGCGACGCTCGTGGTGAACAAGATCCGCGGCACGCTGGCCGCCGCTGCCGTCAAGGCACCCGGCTTCGGCGACCGCCGCAAGGCGATGCTCCAGGACATGGCCATCCTGACGGGCGGCCAGGTGATCGCCGAGGAGCTCGGCCTCAAGCTCGAGAACGTGACCCTCAAGGACCTCGGCAAGGCCAAGAAGATCGTCATCGACAAGGACAACACGACGATCATCGACGGCGCCGGCACCCGCAAGGACATCGAGGGGCGCACCAACGAGATCCGCAAGCAGATCGAGGAGACGACCTCGGACTACGACCGGGAGAAGCTCCAGGAGCGGCTCGCGAAGCTCGTGGGTGGGGTCGCGGTGATCAAGGTCGGTGCGGCCACCGAGAGCGAGATGAAGGAGAAGAAGGCGCGCGTCGAGGATGCGCTCCACGCGACACGCGCGGCCGTCGAGGAAGGCATCGTCCCCGGCGGCGGGGTCGCGCTCCTGCGCGCCCAGGCCACGCTCGGCGACCTCGAGGGCAAGTTCGACGAGGAGCAGCGGGCGGGGCTCAACATCGTGCGCCGCGCGGTCGAGGAGCCGCTGCGCATGATCAGCCAGAACGCCGGGATCGACGGCTCGATCGTGGTGGAGAAGGTGAAGAACGCCAAGGGCGCCTTCGGCTTCAACGCCGCGACCGAGGAGTACGAGGACCTGGTGAAGGCCGGCGTGATCGACCCGACCAAGGTGGTGCGCTCGGCGCTGCAGAACGCCGCGTCGGTGGCCTCGCTGCTGCTGACCACCGAGGCGATGATCGCCGAGAAGCCGAAGGAGGAGAGCCACTCCCACGGCGGCCCCGGCGGCATGGGCGGCATGCCGCCGATGTAGCCCGGCCCGTTCCGGACGACGCCCTGGGCCCCGGTGCCAAGCATGGCACCGGGGCCCTTCTCGTCCGTGGGGGCGGCTCAAGCGGCGCCGGCGTCGGGCCGAATCGACGCCGGGAGGGACCGGGCGTGGCGCAGGCGGAAGAGCTCCGTCGCCAGCAGATCCTCCAGCGCCGCTTCCAGGCGATGGGGCTCGAGGCTGGCCTGCTCGCGGGCGGCCGCTCGCTGCTCGTCACCCTGCCCGTCGGGCCGGAGCCGTTCGAGACGCCGCAGGGAGCGCGGCGCCTGCGCGCCCTGCGTTTCTACACGGTCGGGCACGACCGGATCAAGTGCCTGGCGCCGCTCGCGCTCTTCCACGTGCCGCTCGTCCGGATCCTCGACTGCGAGAACGCCCGCCAGCTCGAGGCCCGGGTGCGCACCGCATGGCGCGAGCGCATGCACGGGCTCGCCCGCACCCGTCGCTGGCTCGACGGACTCGGCGTGACGGCCGAGGCCCCCGCCGGCGCCCCGCAGTGGAGCTTCCCGCTCGGCCTCGAGGACGCGCGCGCGCGCGGCCTCGCGATCGAGCCGCACCAGGTGGTGCTGCCTTCGCGCGGGCCGCTCTCGGGGATGGTGCTGACGGGCGCCGAGGAGCGCGTCTTCGAGCCCGACCGCGGCTGCAGCACGGCCATCGACCTGGAGCTCGCGGTGACGGCGCGGCTCGAGGCGCTGGCGCGCGAGAAGCGCCGGGACCGGCCGCGCCGGATCGATGCGGATCTGCCCGCACCGCGGCTCGTCCGGCTGGTCCCCGCGCTGGTCGTGGGGGCACGCCTCGCCGCGGACCGCGCGTTGCACGAGGCACTGCGCCGGCGCGGCTTCACGGTCGAGTCGGCGCGCGGAGCAAGCGAGGCGATGCAGGCCTTCCGCGAGCGGACCTTCGAGGTCGTGCTCGCCGAGGCGCGGCTAGACCGTGGCGACGGCAGCGAGCTGATCCCGGCGCTGCGCGAGCTGCCGGGCATCCTCGACGTCCCGGTCGCCCTCGTGGACGATCGCCCGCGCGAGGGCCGCCGCAGCGCCGCCGACGCGGCCGGCGCCGCTGCCTACTGGGCGGGCCCGCTCGAAGGTCCTGCGGCGGCGGATGCGCTGGCCGAGATCGCCGCCACCGACCGGCGGCGCTTCGCGCGCTACGAGCAGGCGCTCTCGATCTCCTGGGCCGGCTGCCCCGCGCCCGGCGTCACCGCAAGCGTCGGACGCGGCGGCGTCTTCCTGCGGACGCCCGCGCCGGCGCTGGTGCGGCAGCGCTTCGCCTTCCACCTGCCTGACCACGGCGCCACGCTCCAGGTCGATGCCGAGCCGATCTACCGGCTGCCGGCGGCGGCGCTCGGTCCGGACGGCTTCGGGCTGCGCTTCTGCGGCTTCGAGCCGGGGGCGGAGCGGACCTGGATCGACTACCTCGCAGAGGTGGCGACGCCGGCGGCCTGAGCTCCCTACGAGCGGGGCGTCTAGTAACCGGGTGACTCCAGCTTCTGGCGCGCCTTGGCGATGTCGTGGTCCATGATCGTCTTGCGCTTGTCGGCGACGGCGAGCGCCTGCGCCTCCTGGGCGAGGCGCGCGAGGTAGCCCTCGGCCGCCTCGACGGCCTTGTCGATCGCCGGCCCCGACACGCGCAGCTCACCGCCGTGCTTGGTGAGCAAGCGCTTCACGACCGCGTTGGGCAGATCCCCCATCTACCGACCTCCTGGGTTTCCTGGGTGGCTCGAGCAGCCGCTCGGGAGCGGCACGATCGTAGGAGCCACGGCTCGGCCTTGTCAACGCTGGCGGCGACGCGGCCGGCTCCCGGTGTCGGGAGCTCGCGCGGCCTCCTCGGCCGCCCGGACCACCTCGCGCAGCGGTGCGCCGGCCCGCCGGGCTGCCCGTTTGCAATCCTCGTACTCGGCCGAGGGCGTGGCCCGGCCGCCGGCGTCCCGCACCACCTTGACCCGGATCGGGCCGAAGGGCGTCACGACGCGGCGTTCCTCCCGCGCGAGGACGATCCGGTCGGATTCGCTGACGCGCACCCCCAGGGTCGTGGACTCGGCGAAGAGCACCCGGGCCAGCGCCTCCCGCTCGGCCGGCCGGGCGATCACCCGGACCGCGAAGCCGGGACGGTTCTTCTTCATCTGCAGGTGCTGGAGCGCGACGTCGAGCGCACCGGCCTCGAAGAGCCGCTCCATGAGGTACTCGAAGTGCTCGGGATTGAGATCGTCGATGTGACACTCGAGGAGGACGACCCGATCGACGCTGGCCCCCGATCCGCGGCCGAGCACGGCGCGCAGCACGTTGGGGAGCCCGCCGGCCCGGTCGTTGCCCGCGCCGAGGCCGATCCTCTCGATCGTCATCGCCGGCAGCTCGCGGAACTCGTCGACCAGCGTACGCGCGAGCGCGGCCCCGGTCGGCGTCACCGTCTCCCAGGCGAGGTGCGCCGGCGCGACCGGGATCCCGCGCAGGAGCTCGAGCGTGGCCGGCGCCGGCAGCGGCAGCCGGCCGTGCTCGGTCTCGACGGTGCCGTGCCCGAGCGGGAGCGGCGTACAGGTGACCCGCCCGACGCCGAGCCGCGTGAGGCCGATCGCGGCGCCGGTGACGTCGACGATCGCGTCCACCGCGCCGACCTCGTGGAAGTGGACCTGTTCGACAGCGATACCGTGTACCCTGGCCTCCGCCTCGGCCAGCGCGGCGAAGGCCGCGAGGGAGCGCGCGCGCACCTCCGGCGCGAGATGCGCGCGCTCGAGCAGGCGGCGGATCTCGGTGTAGCGCCGGCCTCCGCCGTGCGCCGCGGCGCGAGGACGCACGCGCACGGAGCCGGGCTCGTGAGCGCCGGCGTGCGCGGGATCAGCGCCGTGCGGATGCGGGTGCGGGCGGGAGGCGGAGCTCCGCGCGACCGCCCGGCGGCCGCCGGAGCGCGGGCGCGGCACGCGCACGTCCACCCAGCGCGCCACCAGCGCTCCGCGCCGCACGCGGCGCGAGACCATCTGGAACGGCACGCCGAGGCCGCCGAGGTCGGCGATCAGCGTGCGCTGCGGCAGCCCGAGCTCGAGCAGGGCGCCGAGCAGCATGTTGCCCGCGAGGCCCGAGAACGCGTCGAGGTGGAGCAGGCGGCCCGCAGCGGGCGCCGCGCCCGCCGGCGGGACGCGCCGCTCAGAGCCGGTTGACGAGCGTTGCGACATGCGCGGCCCCGAAGCCGTTGTCGATGTTGACCACGCACACGTTCGAGGCGCAGCTCGTGAGCATGCCGAGCAGGGCCGCGATCCCCCCGAACGACGCGCCGTAGCCGACGCTGGTCGGCACCGCGATCACCGGCTTGTCGACGAGCCCGCCCACGACCGAGGGCAGCGCCCCTTCCATGCCCGCCACCACGATCAGCACCCGGGCCTGGCGGAGCAGCGTCGAGGACGCCAGCAGGCGGTGCAGGCCGGCCACGCCGACGTCCGCAAGCAGCTCGACGCGATTGCCGTAGCGCCGGGCCACGCCGGCCGCCTCTGCCGCCACCGGCAGGTCCGAGGTGCCGGCCGACACCACCAGCACGAGCCCCTTGCCGACCACCGGCACCTGCGCGGGCCCGTACCAGAGCAGCCGGCCGGCCGCGTCGTGCTCGCCGCCCGGAAGCTGCGCGCAGACCCGTGCCGCGGTGTCGGGCTCGACGCGCGTCACCAGCACCGAGAGCCCGGCGTCGCGCTGCACCCGCACGACCTCGGTGATCTGCTCCGCGCTCTTCCCCGGCCCGTAGACGACCTCCGGCAGGCCCTGGCGGAGCGCGCGATGGGTGTCGACCCGCGCGTGCGCGGTCTCGACGAAGGGCATCTGCGCGAGGCGCTCGAGTGCCTCCTCGGCGCCCACCTCGCCACTCCGCACCTGCGCGAGCAGCGCGCGCAGCCGATCGCGGTCCAAGCCGACCTCCCGCGCCGTCCCCGCACCCGGGGAGGCGGACGGTATCAGAGGTCGGGAGGAGGCGCCTCGGACGGGAAGGGCGCGGGAACCCAGACCAGCAGCGAGCGCAGCCCTCCCGCGCCGTCGACCAGCCGCGACTCGATCCGCACCGGCTCGCCGCGCGCCTGGCGCGCGCCGAGCACGGCGCCGGCGCCCTCCTCCGCGAGCACCGGCAGCGAGGGCAGCACGCGATCGCCGATCAGGTCGGCCACCGCCGAGAGTGCGTGCGACGCGAGCATGTTGCCGACCTCGCGGAGCGCCGACTCGGCCTCCTCCGAGTGCGGGTCGGGATCGCCGAGCAGCGCCAGGAGCAGCGACTCGCGCGCGCGCTGCGGGAAGAGCACGCCGAAGGTCCCGCCGATCGCCCCCTCCACCGCGAAGAACACGCCCGAGGTGCTCGCCGCCAGCGCCCCCCCCGCCTCCTCGCCGCGGCGCACCACCCGCACGCGCGGCGGGTCCATCCACACCGTGCAGCCGAGCAGCCGCGCGAGCGCGCCGGCGGCGTGTCCCGCACCGACGTTCGCGAGCTCGCACAACCGGTCGAGCTCGCTGCGGATGCGTTCGGCCTCGGTGGCGTCCATTGCTCAGCGCACCTGGTTCAGGTCGACGAGGAAGACCGGGCGCCCGTCGCCGAGCACCGTCAGGCCGATCAGCGCGCGCAGCCCTCCGAGCAGGAGCGGCGGCGGCTTCACGTAGATGTCCTGCTGCCCGGCCAGATGATCCACGCGCAGCGCAACCCGCTCGCCGCGCACGTCGGCCAGCAGCAGCAACACGGGGGCGGCGTCGGTGGGCGCGCCGGGTGGGAGCGGATCGGCCCAGCCGAGCCGGCTCACGAGGTCGATCACCAGCACCGGCTCGCCGTCCACCAGCGTGAAGTCGTCGCTGCCGCTGCGCTCGATCGAGTGCGCCTCGACCTCGACGATGCGCTCCACCTTGGCGATCGGGAGCGCCACCATCTCGCGGCCCAGGCCGAGCAGCAGCACGCGCTGCACCGCGGCCGCGATCGGGACCCGCAGCGACACCTCGGTGCCGGCACCGCGGTGCGAGGCGAGCCGCACCTCGCCGCCCAGCGACTCGAGCGTGGCACGCACGGCGTCCATGCCGACGCCGCGGCCGGAGATGTCGGAGACCGCCGCTGCGGTCGAGAGGCCCGCGCGGAACACCAGCGGGAGGACCTCCTCGGCGGGCAGGTCCTCGGCGAGGTCGGGATGCAGCGCGCCGAGCGCGATCGCGCGCGCACGGACGGCGTCCACGTCGACGCCGGCGCCGTCGTCGCGGACCGCGATGCGGATCGCGTCCTTCTCGCGCACCGCTTCGACGAGCAGCCGCCCGACCTCCGGCTTGCCGGCGGCCCGGCGCGCCTCGGGCGCCTCGAGCCCGTGGTCGACGGCGTTGCGCACGACGTGCACGAGCGGGTCGTAGAGCCGGTCGAGGATCGAGCGGTCGAGCTCGAGCTCGGCGCCGCGCAGCTCCACCTCGACGGCCTTGCCGCCGCGCAGGGCCACCTCGCGCGCGAGCCGCGGCAGGTTCTCCATGATGCGCAGGAGCGGTGTGGTACGCAGCTCGAGCGCACGGCGCTTGAGCTCGCCGACGACGCGGTCCATGTGGTCGAAGCCGCGCGCGAGACGCGGCTCGGCGGAGCCGGGCTCGCCGTCGCCGGCGGCGGTCCGCAGCTGGGTGGTGGTGAGGATCACCTCCCCGACCGCCGACAGGAAGCGGTCGAGGCGCTCGTTGGGGACACGCACCGAGGGCGGCGGCGGCGCCGCCCTCGCCCCTTCGGCTTCCGGGCCCTCCGCGGCCCCGGCTTCGGGCGCGCGACCTGCGGAGGCTAGCGGGCGCGCGCTGGGGTTTTTTTTGGCACCAGCGCGCCGGCGGCCGGAGCCTCCCCGGCCGGGGCCGGCTCCGGCGCGTGCGCGTCGAGCGCTGCCACCAGGGCGGGGTCGGGCTGCGGTGCGCCGCCGGTCTCGCGGACGGCCGCCACCATGCCCTCGAGGCTCTCGAGGCCGCGGAACAGGAGCGGCAGCCCGGCCGGGTCGTCGATGCCGCCCCGCGCGCGCCACGCGCCGAGGCGGTCCTCCAGCCGGTGGGAGAGCTCGCTCACGGCCTCGTAGCCGAGCGAGGCGCCCATCCCCTTCAGCGAGTGGACCATGCGGAACACGAGGTCGATCGCCTCGCGTGCGCGGGGATCCTTCTCGAGCTCGAGCAGCGCCCGGCTCATCTCCGCGAGGTGCTCGGTCGCCTCCTCGAGGAACAGGGCCCGGTACTTGGCCGGATCCACTACTCGCCCTTCTCGATCACCTTGCGCAGCGTCGTCACCACCGCATCGGGCTTGAAGGGCTTCACGACGTAGTCGGCGGCGCCCGCCTGGAGCGCCTCCATCACCAGCGCCTCCTGCCCGAGCGCGCTCACCATCACGATCTTCGCGCTGGGATCGAGCGCCAGGATCTCCTTCACCGCGTCGATGCCCGAGCGCTTCGGCATCACGATGTCCATGGTCACCACGTCGGGCTGCAGCCGCGAGAACTCCTCGACGACCGCCCGGCCGTCGGCCGCTTCACCGACCACCTCGAAGCCTTCCGGCTCGATGATCTCGCGGATCAGCTGGCGCATGAAACGCGCATCGTCCGCCACCAGGACCCGGCTCGCCATCGTCACCCTCCCCTTCGAAACAGCCGCGCGCCCTCAGCGGGCGTGCGCGGGCATCGTGGACACGTCGATCAAGGTCGCCGCACGCCCGAGCAGGCGGCGGGCATCGAGCACGCTCGTCACGCGGCCACGAACCGGCAGCCGCTCCACCACCAGCCCCGGCTCCTGGTGCGGGCTGAGCGCCGCGTCCGCCAGGCCGACCACGCGGTCCACCGGCACGCCCAGCATTCCGGACTCGCCGTCGCGCTCGGCCAGGACCAGCACGTGCTGCGACGGTCCCGGAGCCGCTCCCGCGACATCGAAGAGCGCCTCGCGCGAGACCAGCGGCAACGCGTCGCCGTGATGGTTCACGACGCCCGCCAGGCGCCGCGGCAGGCCCGGGATGCCGGCCGTCGGCGCACTCTCCATCACCTCGAGCACCTCGGCGATCGGGATCGCGTAGGCGGCGCCCGCCACCTCGAAGAGCACGAGACGCGTCTCGGCGGCGGCCGGGGGCCGCGGGCTCGGCCCGCTCACGTCCCGGCCTCCGCGCGCGGCGGGGCGCCGCCGGTCTGGAAGCGGCGCAGCACGCCGCGCATCTCGTCGGCCAGCTCGGTGAGCGCGTGCGCCGACGAGGCCGTCTCCGCGATCGCTGCGAGCTGCACCTGCGCGGCCTCCGACACCTCGCGGATCGCGCCGCCGTTCGCGATCCCGACCCGCGCGATCTCGTCCATGCCGCCCACCATGCGCTCGGCGTCACGCGCCTGTGCGTCGGCTTCCTGGAAGATCTCCTCGGCACGCCCGGCGGCTTCCTGCACCGCCGACTGGATCTGCTCGAGCGAGTGGGCGATCGTGTTCACGTCGTCGCGCCCCTCGCCGATCACGACTCCCGACTGGCGCATCTCGTCGGCCACCTCGGCGGTCTCCGCCTGGATCTCGTGCATCAGCTTCGAGATCTCCTCGGCGCTGCGGCCGGAGCTCTCGGCGAGCTTGCGGATCTCGTCGGCGACGACCGAGAAGCCGCGGCCGGCCTCGCCCGCACGCGCCGCCTCGATCGAGGCGTTCAGCGACAGCAGGTTCGTGCGCTGCGCGACGCTGTGGATCATCTCGGTGATCTGGTGGACGTGGCGGGTCTTCGCCTCGAGCTGGAAGACCAGCGCGCCGGCCTGCTCGACGCGCTGGAACACGGTCTTCATCTTCTCGAGCGCGAGCCGCGAGACGTCGACGCCCGCGTGCGCCTTCTGGCTCGCCTCGGCGGAGAAGCCGAAGGCCTCGCGGGCGCGCGAGGCGTTGAGCTCGATGGTCCCGGCGATGTCGCGAATCCGGCGCATCGCGTCCTCGAGCAGCGCCTGCTGGTCCGCGACGCCCTTGGCCACGCCTTCGACGGCGGCCGAGGCCTCCTCGTGGCTGGCCTGGCTCTGGCGTGTCGAGCGCGAGAGCCCGCCCGCCGACGCCGAGACGCGCTCGCCGATGCGCTGCACCTGCTCGACCACCTCGCGCAGGCTGGCGAGCATCTCCTGCACGCTGCGCGCGATGTCGTCGGTCTCGTCCGGGAAGAGCGAGGGACGCGGCAGCGGAGCCTCACGCAGATCGCCGGCACGGATGCGCGCCGTGACCTCGCGCAGCGCGTCGAAGCGGTGGCCGAGCTCGCGGGAGAGGAAGAAGCCGAGGCCGCCGCCGACCCCGAGCGCCACGAAGGGCGCGACCCAGGCGGCCACCGTGAGCCCGGCCGCCACCACCAGGTGGGGGAAGGACACCACGGCTGCCGCCACGAGCAGCGAGCGGACGACGAGCTTGGACGAGAGCGGCACGCGCACGCGAGCCGTATCGGCCCCTCGCGGAGTTGGCTTGAAAGGCCACCGCGGGCCTGCGCATCGATGGGGGCGCCGGGCCGGGGCTAGAAGTGCGTCCAGCCCGGGAGGCCGTGCCCGGGCACACCCCGCAGCCCGCGCCGGCCTTCGATCCGGCCGATCTCGGTGACGCGGACGCCGAGCCGGCGAGCGAGAGCTCGAGCCCCCGGCGCCCCGGGCCGCACGGTGAAGCAGAGCTCGTAGTCCTCCCCGCCAGCCAGCGCGAGGCGGAGGGGATCGAGCCCGAGCGCCGCGCACTCCCGCGCGAAGCCTCGCGGCGCCGGCACCCGCGCCGGGTCGATCGTCGCCCCGACGCGGGAGGCCTCGAGGACGTGGCCGAGGTCGGCGAGCAGGCCGTCGGAGACGTCGATGCAGGCGCCGGCGCCCGGCAGCGCCGCGATTGCGCGGCCGGCGTCGAGGCGAGGCTCCGGTCCTCGCCCCCGGCGACCGGGGAGGCGCCGGCGGCCGCGCTCTGCCCGAGCGAGGGCGAGGGCCGCGCCGCCGAGGGTTCCGGTCACGAGCACGCGGTCGCCGGGCCGCGCCGCGGCGCGGCGCAGCGCGCGTCCGGCCCGCAGGGCCCCGATCGCGGTCAGGGCCACGGTCGTGTCGCGCCCGCGCGTCAGGTTGCCGCCGACCAGCGGCGCGCCGCAGCGGCGCGCCACGGCGGCGAGCCCGCGCACGAGGCCGTCGACGCGCGCCAGCTCGAGCCGGGGCGGGACGGACAGCGCGACCACGACCCCGAGCGGCCGCGCGCCCATCGCCGCCAGGTCGGAGAGCGCCGCGCTCATCGCCCGACGCCCGATCGCATCGGCCGGCTCGTGCGCCCAGCGGAAGTGCACGGACTCGACGAGCGCATCGGTCGAGACCGCCACCTGCTCGCCGGGCCGCACCCGCAGCAGCGCGGCGTCGTCACCGATGCCGAGCGCGACCGACGGGCCGCCGGCCGCGCGGGCACGGCGCAAGGCGCGCTCGATGCGCGCGATCAGGGCGAACTCGCCGACCTCCGAGATCCTGCGCACGCCGGGAGCCAACCGGCTCGCGCGGCCGGCGTCAAGCGTCGTCGCGAGCGCCGGGTACGGAGGGCGCGCCAGCGGCCGTGGCCGGCACGGCCGCCGAGGCCCGGCCGCGGCGCGGCGGAGGCACGCGGCGCAGGGCCGGCGTCTCCCCCTCGAGCGCGGCCGCCAGCACCTCCTCCATGCGCGAGACGGCGACGAGCTCGAGCCGCCGGCGCGCCTCGCGCGGGATCTCCTCGAGATCGGGCAGGTTGCGCTCGGGCACGATCACGCGGGTCACGCCGGCGCGCAGCGCGGCGAGCGCCTTCTCGCGGATCCCGCCCACCGGCAGCACCCGCCCGCGCAGGGTGACCTCGCCGGTCATCGCCACGTCGGCGCGCACCGCGCGGCCGGTCGCGAGCGACACGAGCGCCGTGGCGAGCGTGATCCCCGCCGACGGGCCGTCCTTCGGGATGGCGCCCGCCGGCACGTGCACGTGGACCTGGCGGCGCGCGATCGGCGCGTCGTCCTGGCCGCCGCGCGCGAGGTGCGCGCGCGCCCAGGTGAGCGCCGCCTGGCCGGACTCCTTCATCACCTCGCCGAGCTGGCCGGTCAGCACCAGGCCCTGGCCCGGCGTGGTCTCCACCTCGACCCGCAGCAGCTCGCCACCGTGCTCGGTCCAGGCGAGCCCGTTCGCGACCCCGACCTCACCGGCGCCGTGGCGGTCCTCGGCCAGGAAGCGCGGCGGGCCCAGGAAGGCCGGCAGCGAGCGGGGTCCGACGCGGAGCCGGCGCGTGTCGCCCTCGGCGGTGCGCCGCGCCACCTTGCGGCAGATCGCCGCCACCTGCCGCTCGAGGTTCCGCACCCCGGCCTCGGCGGTGTACTCGGCGACGAGCCGCTCGACGGAGCCCGCCGTCCACTGGATGCGGTCGGCGGGCAGCCCGTGCTCCTCCATCTGGCGCGGGATCAGGAACGAGCCGGCGATCTCGACCTTCTCCTCGGGCGTGTAGCCGGAGAGGCGGATCACCTCCATGCGGTCGCGCAGGGGGCTCGGGATCGGGTCGAGCAGATTCGCGGTCGTGATCCACAGGACCCGCGAGAGGTCGAAGGGCGTGTTCAGGTAGTGGTCGCTGAACTTCGCGTTCTGCTCGGGATCGAGCACCTCGAGCAGCGCCGAGGCGGGGTCGCCGCGGAAGTCGGCGCCGAGCTTGTCGATCTCGTCGAGCATGAAGACGGGGTTGCGGGTGCCCGCCTGGCGCAGGCCCTGGAGGATGCGGCCGGGCAACGCGCCCACGTAGGTGCGCCGATGGCCGCGGATCTCGGCCTCGTCGCGCACGCCGCCGAGCGAAACGCGCACGAACTCGCGGCCCATCGCGCGCGCGATCGAGCGCCCGAGCGAGGTCTTCCCGACCCCGGGCGGGCCCACGAAGCACAGGATCGGGCCGTGCGCCTCGGGCCGCAGCTTGCGCACCCCGAGGTGCTCGAGGATGCGGTCCTTGATGCGCTCGAGGTGGGCGTGGTCGGCGTCGAGGATCGCGCGCGCCTGGGCGAGGTCGATGCGGTCGGGCGACGCCGCCGACCAGGGCAGCTCCACCATCCAGTCGAGGAAGCCGCGCAGCACCTGCGCCTCGGGCCCGTCGGGGTGCATGCGCTCGAGCCGCTGGAGCTGGCGAGCCGCCTCGGCCTCGGCCTCGGCCGGCAGCTCGGCCGCCCGCAGCTTCTCGCGGTACTCCTCGATCTCCTCGTAGCGCGGGTCGGCGTCGCCGAGCTCGGCCTGGATCGCGCGCAGCTGCTCGCGCAGGAACTGCTCGCGGTGCCCGCGCGAGAGCTCCTCCTTCGCCTGCGACTGGATCTCCGCCTGCACGGCGGAGACCTCGAGCTCGCGGCGCAGGAGCGTGTCCACGCGGCGCAGCCGCGCCAGCGGGTCGCGCAGCGCCAGGACCTCCTGCGCATCGCCGAGCCGCAGCTTCAGGTTCGAGGCGACCAGGTCCGCGAGGCGCCCCGGCTCCTGCACGTTCTGGGCGACCGCCAGCACCTCGGGCGGCAGGCTCTTGAGGCCGAGCAGCTCCTCGACCCGTGAGCGCACGGCGCGCATCACGGCCTCGATCTCGACCGACCAGGGCGGCTCGCGATCGGCCTCCACCGGGCGCACCCGCGCGCGGATCGCGAAGCTCGCGTCGGTCTCGGAGTAGGACTCGACCTGTGCGCGCGCGAGGCCCTGGACCAACGCCTTGACGCGCCCGTCGGGCAGGCGCATCGAGCGCATCACCATCGCCACGGTGCCGAAGGGGTGCAGGTCGTCCGGGTCCGGATCCTCGAGGTCGCCGTCGCGCTGGGCGACCAGCAGCACGCAGCGGTCGCCCGCCAGGGCCTCGTCCACGGCCTGCACCGAGCGGTCGCGGGCCAGGAAGAGCGGCAGCGCCATGTAGGGGAAGACCACGAACTGGCGCAGCGGGACGACGGGCAGCTCGTCGGGAAGCTCGATCGGGTCGTCGGGATCGGACATGCCCCCGTTTCGTCCCGGGCCTGCGCGGGCTTGAGGCGGAAGGTGCGCGGCGCCGCGCCCTCGCCGAGCGGTCACGCTCGCGCAGCCGCGGTGCCGCCCGCCGCCTACTCCGAGCGGTCCTCCGCGCGGTGGACCGGGCGCAGGAGCCCCTCCTGCGCGACCGACGCCACGAGCACGCCCTCGCGCGTGAAGATGCTGCCGCGCGCGAAGCCGCGCGCGCCGACCGCCGCCGGGCTGTCCTGCACGTAGAGGAGCCAGTCGTCGACGCGCGCCGGGCGGTGGAACCAGAGCGTGTGGTCGATGCTCGCCACCATCAGCGGGCCGAGCGCCCCGCTCCGGCCGTGCGGGAGCACGGCGTTGTCGAGGAGCGTCATGTCGGACATGTAGGTGAGGAGGTGCTGGTGGCGGTCGAGGTCGTCGTCGAGCCGGCACGAGACGCGGAACCAGACCAGGTTCTGGCCCTGGCGCGGGCCGCCGCCGAAATAGGTCGGAAGCTCGGCGTGCCGCGTGTCGATGGCGCGCTTCTGCGCCACCCAGTGGCGGTCGGCCTCCGGGATCGCCTCGAAATGGCGGCGCACGAGCTCCTCGCGGGTCGGCAGCGACTCGGGCGCGGGCGCCTCGGGCATCGCCATCTGGTGCTCGTAGCCGCGCTCCGGGACCTGGAACGAGACCGAGGCGTCGAAGATCGCCTTGCCGCGCTGGAGCGCGATCACGTGGCGGGTCGCGAACGACTTTCCGTCACGCAGACGCTGCACGGTGTAGATCACCGGAATACCGGGGTCGCCGGGACGCAGGAAGTAGCCGTGCAGCGAGTGTGCGAAGCGCCCGGCCGGGAGCGTGCGGCTCGCCGCCACCAGCGCCTGCGCGGCCACCTGCCCGCCGAAGATCCGCCCCGGGCGCCCGCCCTCGTTCCGGCCCCGGTAGAGATCGGCGTCGAGCTCCTCGACGTCGAGCACGGCGAGCAGGCGGTCGATGCGGGCGCGGTCGTCTGCGTCGGTCACGCGCTACTCCAGCGAGACCAGCCCGCCGCTCGCGACGCCGAGCAGGAAGGGCCGCTTGCGGGCGTTGCCGTCGGGGTCGAAGGTGGTGGGCCCGGAGACGCCGGGATAGAGCTCCGTCGCGAGCAGCGAGCGGCGCAGCGACTCGCGGTCGCTGGCGCCGCGGGCGAGCTGGAGCGCCACCAGGTTGGCGGCGTCGAAGCCCTGCGCCGCGAAGACGGTCGGCTCCTCGCCGAAGGCGCTCGCGTAGCGGCGGTCGAACTCCTGCACGAGCGCCGCGGGGTGTGCGGCGTCGAAGGAGGAGGTGAAGAAGGCGCCTTCGAGACGCGTGCCGCCGTCGCGGAGCAGCGCGGGATGGTGCCAGGCGCTCGGCCCGAACAGGACGACCCCGTCGACCCCCTGCTCTGCGAGCTGCGGCACGAGCGCGCCCACCATGTCCGGCGCGTCGGGGACGAAGAGGGCGTCGAAGTCCACGATCGGAGGCAGCTCGTTCGCGTCGGGATCGGTCACCGCGAAGCCCGCGCCGGAGAGCGGCTGCGCACCCCGCGCGGTGGCCGGGGCGAGACCGGCGCCGGCGGCCGTCGCCGCAGCCCCGGCCGCCGGCAACGTGCCGGCGGCCGCCGCGCGCGCCAGCTCGGCGTCGCGCGCGGCGAGGCGGGCGCGCTGGTCCTCCGAGAGCAGCGACCAGCCGACCAGCGAGCGGATCGGTGCGGCCAGGTCGCGGCCGCCCGGGACGTAGCCGGCCACACCCACCACGCGGCCGCCGCGCGCCTCCACCGCCTGCCAGAGCAGCTCCTCGAACTCGCGACCGTAGTCGTCCTTCGGGTACAGGATCGCGATGCGGCGCAGGCCCCGGCTCCCGACCGCGTACTCGGCGAGCGACTCGGCCTCCATGCGCCGCGTCAGCGCCAGCCGGAACACCCCCGCCCCCGGCCGTACCACCGACTCGTGTCGGGTGAGCGCGAGCAGCGGCAGGCCGGTCTCCTGGGCGGCGTCGGCCGCCGCCTGCACCTCCTCGGTGAGGAGCGGGCCGACGACCGCGCGCACGTCGGGCTCGGCCGCCAGCGCGCGCACCGCCTCGGCCGCGCCGGCCGCCGTCCCGCCGCTGTCGCGCACGACGACGCGCAGGCCGCCCGCCGGGGCGGCCTCCTCCGCGGCCACCACATCGGCGCTGGCGCCGCGCCCGTAGACGCCCGCCGCCAGCAGCACGCCGCGCAGCGTCTGCTCGGCGACGGAGCCGAAGGGGCCCGAGAGCGGCAGCACCACCCCGATCGCTCCTGACAATTCATCCGTGTCGGCGAGCGGAAGCTCGCCGTCGACGTCGCGCAGGCGGGGCGGAGCATCGGCCAGTCCGCCCGGCGCCGCGCGCCCCTCGAGATCGGCGCCCAGCCGCTCGAGGCGCGCGCCGTCGGAAGGAGTCAGGGTGGCGCGCTCGGCGCGCGCGAAGGCGCGGATCGCGAGCGCCCGGTTGCCCTCGCGCTCGGCGCGCTCGCCGATCTCGAGCCAGACCAGCGCCGCCGACGGGCGGGCACCGAGCCCCTCGGCGACCTGGAGCAGGACCGGCGTCGGCAGCTCCGCGAGCGCCCGGCCGATCTCGGCGTCGTAGCCGGCCGCGCCCTCGGCGGGGGTCTCGTCGCGCAGCCGTGCGAGCGCCAGGGCCTCCGCCCGCCGGTCGCCGTGCGCGCGCGCCAGCTCGGCGACCAGGCGCGCCGCACGCGGGCGTTCGCTGTCGCGCACGAGCCCGAGCCGGACCCGCTGCGCCTCGACCCAGGCGGCGTCGCTCGCGCCGCGCGCGACCAGCAGGTCGGCGAGCTCGACGCGCACGGCGTCGGTGCGGTCGCCGCGCGGCTGGCGTGCGAGGGCGGCGCGCAGGGTGCTCTCCGCGCCGGCTTCGTCGCCGGCGGCACGCTCGAGCTGCGCCAGCGCGAGGGCGGCGTCGTCGAAGAGGGGACTCCCGGGATGGGTGCGCAGGAAGGCGGCGAGGCGCCCGCGCGCGATCGCCGGATCCCGCTCGGCCGCACGCAGCGCGTCGTCGACGATGCGCCGGTCCGCCCCGACGCCGCGCTCGGCGCCGGGCAGCAGCGCGCAGCCCAGCCCGAAGGCTGCCGCCAGCAGCAGGGCCAGCGCCGCTCCCGCGCGCATCAACTGAAGAAGTCGCGCAGCTTCTCGACGAAGCTCCGGGTCACCGGCGACACCTCCGTTCCGGACTCCTCGGCAAACTGCTCGAGCAGCTCGCGCTGGCGGTCGGTGAGCTTGGTCGGCACCTCGACGAAGATCTGGACCAGGACGTCGCCGCGCCCGCGGCGGCCGAGCGCGGGCAGCCCCTTGCCCGCGAGCCGCAGCACGCGGCCGGACTGGGTTCCCTCCGGCATGCGCATCGGGATCTTGCCCTCGAGCGTCGGCACCTCGATCTCGGCGCCGAGCGCCGCCTGCACGAAGGAGACCGGGACCTGGCAGTGGAGGTCGGAACCGTCGCGCGTGAAGAAGGGATGCGAGCGCACGACGACGTCGACGTAGAGGTCGCCGGAGGGGCCGCCCTCGATGCCGGCCTCGCCCTCCCCGGCCAGGCGCAGGCGGGTCCCGCTCTCGACGCCGGGGGGGATCTTCACGGACAGGGTCTGCTGGCTCTCGACCCGCCCCTGGCCGCGGCACGAGGTGCAGCGCTCGCGCACGATCTCGCCCGCGCCGCCGCACGCGTCGCACGGCCGGCTGATCCGGAAGAAGCCCTGCTGGAACATCAGCTGGCCGGTGCCCCGGCAGCGGCCGCAGCTCTCGGGGCGGGTGCCGGCACGGGCGCCCGAGCCGCTGCAGCTCCCGCACGGGCGCATCTTCGGGATCGAGATGCGGGCGTCCTTGCCCTCGAGCACCTCGACGAGGTCGAGGTCGAGCTGGTAGCGCAGGTCGGCACCGCGCCGGCCCCGGCCGCGGCGGCGCGCGCCGCTCCCGCCGCGCTGGCCGAAGAGATCGCCGAAGAGGTCGTTCAGCACGTCGCCGAAGGCGCCGAGGTCGCCGAAGTCGCCGAAGCCGGGGCCACCCGCACCCGCAACGCCCTCGTGGCCGAAGCGGTCGTAGGCGCGGCGCTTCTCGGGATCCGAGAGGACGGCGTAGGCCTCCGACGCCTCCTTGAACTTCTCCTCGGCGGCGGGGTCGTCCGGGTTGCGGTCCGGGTGGTGCTGCAGGGCCAGCTTCCGGTAGGCCTTCTTCAGCGCCTCGGCGTCGGCGGAGCGATCGACCCCGAGCACCTCGTAGTAGTCGCGCTTGGCCAACGGACGGACCCCCTCGGGGCGAAAACCGGCGGCTAGCCTAGGCACTCGCGAACGAGGCGCAACGGGGCACGCGTGGATCCGCCGCCCGCGGTCCGGGCGCGGGGGCGCGAGCGGTCAACCCCCGCCCGGGCTCTCGCCGCCGAGCGCCGAGTAGAGCTTCTCGGTCATCTTGTAGGAGAGCTGGGTGAGCGCGTCGACGGCGGCCTGGATCTCGCCGGCGTCGGCGGCGGCGAGCGCCTCGCGGGTGCGCGCGAGCGCCGCCTCGAGCGCGCTCTTCTCCTCGGCCGTCACGTGCTCGCCGTAGTCGGCGAGCGTCGACTCCGTCGAGTACACGAGGCCGTCGGCGCGGTTGCGCAGCTCGGCCAGCTCGCGGCGGCGGCGGTCGGCTTCCTTGTTGGCGTCGGCGTCACTGCACAGCGTGCGGATCTGCTCCTCGCTGAGGCCGCTGCCCGCGGTGACCGCGATCTCCTGGCTGCGCCCGGTACCGAGGTCCTTGGCGGAGACCTTGACCACGCCGTCGGTGTCGATGTCGAAGGTGACCTCGATCTGGGGCACGCCGCGCGGGGCGGGCGGGATGCCGAGCAGCTCGAAGCGCCCGAGCGTCTGGTTGTCGGCGGCCATCTCGCGCTCGCCCTGGAGCACGTGCACGCGCACCACGTTCTGGTTGTCCTCGGTGGTCGAGAACACCTGTCCCTTGCGGGTCGGAATCGTGGTGTTGCGCTCGATGATCCGGGTGAAGACGCCGCCCTGGGTCTCGACGCCGAGCGAGAGCGGGGTCACGTCGAGCAGCAGGACGTCGGAGACCTCGCCCTTCAGGACGCCGCCCTGGATCGCGGCGCCGGCCGCCACCACCTCGTCGGGGTTCACGCCCTTGTGCGGCGCCTTGCCGAAGATCTCGGCGACCTTCTCCTGGATGCGCGGCATGCGCGTCATGCCGCCGACCAGGATCACGTGGTCGAGCTCGCCCTTCGCGAGGCCCGCGTCGGACACCGCCATCTCGCAGGGCCCGACCAGGCGCTCGATCAGGTCGGCGACCAGGGCCTCGAGCCGCTCGCGGGTGAGGGTCAGGTTCAGGTGCTTCGGCCCCGAGGCGTCGGCCCCGATGAAGGGCAGGTTGATCTCGGTGGTCGGCGTCGAGGAGAGCTCGCACTTGGCGCGCTCGGCCGCCTCCTTGAGCCGCTGCAGCGCCATCTTGTCGCCGCGCAGGTCGATCGCGCTCTGCTCCTGGAAGCCCTTGATCAGCCAGTCGACGATGCGCTCGTCGAAGTCCTCGCCGCCCAGGAAGGTGTCACCGTTGGTGCTCTTCACCTCGAAGACGCCGTCGCCGAGCTCGAGGACCGAGATGTCGAAGGTGCCGCCGCCGAGGTCGAAGACCGCGATGCGCTGGTGACCCGCGTCCTTGTCGAGGCCGTAGGCCAGCGCCGCCGCGGTCGGCTCGTTGATGATGCGCAGGACGTTGAGCCCCGCGATCCGGCCGGCCTCCTTGGTGGCCTGGCGCTGCGCGTCGTTGAAGTAGGCCGGCACCGTGATCACGGCGTCGGTCACGGGCTCACCCAGGAAGTCGGAGGCGGTCTCGCGCATCTTGGCCAGCACCAGCGCGGAGATCTCCTGGGGCGGCGCCAGCTTGTCGCCGACCCGCACCCAGGCGTCGCCGTTCTCGGCGGCCTCGACGCCGAAGGGCGAGATCTGCTGGAAGCGCTCGACCTCGGACGACTGGAACTTGCGGCCGATCAGGCGCTTGACCGCGAAGACGGTGCGCTCGGGGTTGGTGACGGCCTGGCGCTTGGCGATCTGGCCGACCAGCTTCTCGCCCGAATCGGTGAAGGCGACCATCGAGGGCGTCGTGCGCGCGCCCTCGGCGTTGGCGACGATCTGCGGCGTGCCGCCGTCCATGAGGGCGACGCAGGAGTTCGTCGTCCCGAGGTCGATCCCGATCACCTTGCCCAACGCCTGCGATCCCCCGTCGCGACGGGGCCGCCCGGCGCGGGCCCCTCAGCCGTCTCTTCGGCCGTCCGCGCCGGAACCTTCAGGAGGGCGGGACACCACGACCCGCGCGGGGCGCAGGAGCCGGCCCCGGAGCTGGTAGCCCCGCTGGAAGACCTCGACGACGGTGTGGGGGGGCTTCGAGGCGTCGGGCACCTGGGCCATGGCCTCGTGGAGGGCGGGATCGAAGGCCTGCCCGAGGGCCTCGATGGGAGTCACGCCGTACCGGGCGAGCAGGGCCTCGAGCTCGCGCAGCACCAGCTCCACGCCTTCGAGCAGCCCCGAGCTCTCCCCGCCCTTGCGAGCGTGGTCGACGGCGCGCTCGAGGTTGTCGACCGTCGGCAGCAGATCCTTGACGAGGCTCTGGTGCCCGAAGTGATGCGCCTCTTCGCGGTCCTTGAGCGTCCGCTTGCGGAAGTTTTCGAAGTCCGCCGCAAGCCGCAGGTAGCGGTCCCTGAGCTCGGCGAGCTCACTGCTCTCGGCCTCGGCCGGATCCGACCCCGCGCGCTCGGCCTGGGGGGAGCCGCCCGCGCCTGGCTCTTTTCGATGCTCGTGGAGTGCCTCGACCGACTCGGCGGCCTCCCGCATCGCGTCCTCGAGCTCCGGGCTCGGGCCGAGCGTGCCCGCGGCCTCCTCCGCGAAGCCCTCCCAGCCTTCCCCGCCCCCGCCGCCCGGCGGGCGTCGCCGCACTCCTTCGCTCACGCCGACAGCTTCCTCGTCACGAGCTCCGACAGGTACCCGACCAGCGCCATGACGCGCGCGTAGTCCATCCGCCGCGGCCCGATCACGCCGAGCACGCCCGGCGCGACCCCGCTCCCGTAGGGTGCCGCGACCAGGGCGAGCTGGCGCAGCTCGGGCTCGCCGAGCTCCTCGCCGAGCGCCACCTGGACGCCGCCGGCGCCACCACCCAGCACCCGTTCCACCACCTGGAGCAGCGCCTGGCGGGTCTCGATCGTGGCGAGGAGCTCGCGCACCCGCGTTGCATCCTGGAACTCGGGCTGATCGAGCAGCGCGAGCCAGGTCGCGATCACGAGATCGTGCCGCCCGGTGCCCGTCTCGCCCCCGCCCTCGGCCTGGAGCGCGCGCCAGGCGAGCCGCAGCGCGCGACCGACCACGCCCTCGGCCCGCGAGCGCAAGGCGGCCACCTCGCGCGCGAGCGCCTCCCGCAGCTCGCTGAGCGTCCGTCCGGCAACCCGCTCGTTCAGGGCGGAGGCGAGCCGGTCGAGCTCGGGCTGCGCGCCCGACTCCTCGTCTGCGACCACCCGGCGCAGGGTCTCGCCGGTCTCCGCGACCAGCACCGCGAGCACACGGCTCGTCGAGAGCCGCACCAGGGTCAGGTGGCGCAGCCGCAGCGCCTCGATGCGCGGCACCACGACGAAGCCGAGCTGGCGGGTGCACTCCGAGAGCACGCGCGAGGCGACGCGCCCGAGCGACTCGGGGTCGGGCTCGCCCATCCCCGCCGCCAGTGCGCGGCGCTCGAACTCGTCGAGGCCGCGCGGCGCCAGCGCGTCCACGAACACCCGCAGCCCGAGTGCGGTCGGCACCCGGCCGGCGGAGGCGTGCGGCTTCTCGACGAGCCCGAGCTCGGCGAGCTCCGCCATCGTGTTGCGGATCGACGCGGCCGAGAGCGGGACCGCGAGGACGTGGCTCACGCTGCGCGAGCCGACCGGCGCCGCGTCGCCCACGTAGCGCGCCACGATCGCGCGCAGCACCTGCTGCTGGCGCTCGCCGAGCGCCGGCAGGTCGCGGGCGAGAGGGTCGGCGCCGCTGCGCGGTTGCAACGCAACTCCTTGGAATCCGAGGAGTCGGTAGCCGAACAGGGGGGATCCGTCCAGCGCGCCGTGCAAGGCGGGATCAGACGAGGCGCTCGAAGATCGAGTCGGAGAGCAGGAGGCCGGCAGGAGTCAGGCGCAGGTCGCCGGAGGCGCTCTCGAGGAGCCAGCCGCCGGCCAGCGCTTCGGCGATCACCTCGGGCCAGAACGCGCGCGGCGGCGCACCGAACTCGGCCGCGAAGGCGGCGGCGTCGAGGCCGCGCGCGGTCCGCAGCGCCAGGAAGGCGGCCTCGCCCCGTGCCGTCTCGGGCGTGAGGCGCTCGGGCGGAGCGGCCGCCGCCGGCTCACCCGCCGCCATGCGCGCGAGGTAGGTGTCGAGCTGGCGCACGTTGGCGCGGCGCGCCCCGTGCGGCGCGGCGGGGGAGGCCGGCTCGCACGACCAGGCGCCCATCCCGATCCCGAGCACCGCCTGCCGCTCCCAGTAGCGCCGGTTGTGGCGCGCCTCGCGGCCGGGACGCGCGAAGCTCGAGATCTCGTAGCGCTCGAGCCCGCCCGCCGCGAGCCGCGCCGCGAGCCGCTCGAGCATCGCCGCGCCCTCGTCCTCGTCCGCGAGCGCGAGCTGGCCGCGCGCGGCGGCGCGCGCGAAGGGCGTGCCCGGCTCGATCGTGAGCTGGTAGGCCGAGACGTGCTCGGGGCCGAAGGCGAGCACGGCGTCGAGGTCGCGCTCGAGGTCGGCCAGGCGCTGGCCCGGTGCGGCGACGATCAGGTCGAGCGAGACGTCGTCGAAGCCGGCCGCCCGCGCGGCGGCGAGCGTGGCGTGGGCCTCCCCGGCCCGATGCGCGCGCCCGAGCCGCTTCAGGGTCGCATCCGAGAACGACTGCACGCCGATCGAGAGCCGGTTCACGCCGGCCGCGCGGAAGCCGGGCAGGCGCGCGCGCTCGGTGGTGCCCGGGTTCAGCTCGAGCGTGATCTCGACGCGCCCGCCGGCCGGGAAGTGCGCGCGGGCGGCGGCGACGAGCCGCGCCACGGACTCGGGCGCCAGCAGCGATGGCGTCCCCCCGCCGAGGTAGACCGACGCGAGCGCACGCGGGCCGCCGCCCGGCCTCGCGAAGCCGGGCGCACGCTGCGCCAGCTCGGTTTCCAGCGCGTCGAGGTAGGCCGCCTCGCGAGCCGGGGTGAGAGGGCGGGCGGCCACCACCGCGAAGTCGCAGTAGGGGCAGACACGCTCGCAGAACGGGACGTGCAGGTAGACGCCGACGCAGCCGTCGTCCGCGGGAACGGCGTGCGGAGCGCGGCGGGTCCTCCGGTTCATGGGCATCGCGAGCAGCGCCTGGCCCGCTGGTTCCTGGGCATGGCGCAGCCAGGATAGAGAGCCGCGGGGCGTCGGCTATGCTCCGCCGACCGTGGCCGCCCCCGACCAGCCCTCCGCGGCCCCGCTCCGCGCGCCCCGCCGCGAGGTCCTCCCGAACGGCCTCGTGCTGCTCCTCGACGAGTCGCACCTGGCCGCGGTCGCCGAGCTCCAGATCTGGGCGAAGGTGGGCTCGGCCGACGAGGGGCCGGGCGAGGCCGGCCTCGCGCACTTCCACGAGCACATGCTCTTCAAGGGCACCGAGCGGCGCGGAGTCGCCGAGGTGGCGGGCGCCATCGAGGGCGTGGGCGGCCGTGTCAACGCCTACACCAGCTACGACACCACGGTGTATCACGCGACGGTGCCCTCCGACGGGCTCGGGATCGCGCTCGACGTGCTGGCCGACATGGTGCGCGGCTCGCTCTTCGACCCCGACGAGCTGGCGCGCGAGATCGAGGTGGTGCTCGAGGAGATCCGGCGCTCGGACGACTCGCCGCCCCACGTCTGCGCCGAGGCGCTCTTCGCGACGGCCTACCGGACGCACCCCTATCGCGCGCCGATCCTGGGCTCGCGCGAGAGCGTGGCGAGCTTCGACCGCGAGCGCGTGAGGGCCTTCTACCGGCGCTGGTACGCACCCGACAACCTGCTCGTGGTGGCGAGCGGCGACTTCGAGGCCAACGCCCTGGCCGCCTCCGTGCGCGCGCTCTTCGCGGATGCGGTGCCGGCGGGCGCCCGCCGCGCGCGGCCCGCCGAGCCGCCCCAGGAGGCGCCGCGCGCCGCCCTCCTGCGCCGGCCCTTCGAGCGGGCCTGCTTCGAGATCGCGTGGCCCGCCGTCGCGCTCGCCCACCCCGACACGCCCTATCTCGACCTGCTGGCCTTCGTGCTCGGCGAGGGCGAGAGCAGCCGCCTCGTGCGCCGCGTGAAGGAGAGCGAGGGCCTCGTCGATCGCGTGGACGCCTCCTGCTACACGCCGATGGACCGGGGGCTGTTCGGGGTGTCGGCCGATCTCGATCCGGAGCGGGTCCCCGACGCGGTCGCGGCGATCGCCCGCGAGGTGGAGACGATCCGTCGCGCAGTGGTGTCGGACGACGAGATCGAGAAGGCGCGCGCGAACTTCCTGGCCAGCGAGCACTTCGAGCGCGAGAGCGTCGCCGGGCGGGCGCGCAAGCTCGGCACCTTCGAGGCGATCGCCGGCTCGTTCCGCGGCGACGCGGCGTACCTGGAGGCCGTGCGGAACGCCACGCCAGCCGACCTGCTGCGCGTCGCCGCCACCCACCTCGATCCGCGCCGGGTGACGGTGGCCGCGGTGCTGCCCGAGGGCGCCGTGCCCGCGCTCGACGAGAAGGCACTGGTCGGGGCCGCTGGCCGCGGCGCGGAGCAGGCGGCGCGGGCCGTCGTGCCCGAGCGGATCGGCGCCGCGCCCGCGCTGGGCGCACCGGCGGCCGCCGCGGCGAGGGGCGCCACGCCCGCGCGCGCCTCCCGTCTCGCCCCCGCCATCGAGAGCTATCGGCTCGCGAGCGGCGCGGTGCTCCACGTCGAGCCGCGCCGCGAGGTGCCGGTGGTGGCCCTGCGCGGCGCCTTCCACGGCGGACTCCTGGCGGAGGACGCGACCAGCGCCGGCCTCACCCAGCTCGTGACCTCGATGTGGCTGCGCGGGACGCGCCGGCGCGGCGCCGCCGAGCTGGCCCACGCGATCGAGGCGATCGCAGCCGACGTGGACGGCTTCACGGGGCGCAGCGGCTTCGGGCTCTCGATGGAGGCCACGAGCGACCGCTTCGAGCCTGCCCTCGACCTGTTCGCCGAGGTCCTGCTCGAGCCGGCCTTCGCCGCCGACGAGCTCGAGCGCGAGCGGCGCGACACGCTGGCGGCGCTGGCGCGCCGCGAGGACCGGCTCGGCGCGCGCGTCCTCGACCTCTTCACCGCCGCGCTCTGGAGCACGCATCCCTATCGCTGGCCGGTCCTGGGCACGCCGGAGACGGTGGCGGCGTTCACGCGCGCCGACGTGCTCGCGCACCACGCGCGCTGGGTCCGTGGCCCGAATCTCGTGCTGGCGCTCGCCGGCGACGTCGACCCCGATCGGGCCGCGGAGCAGGTGGCGGCGCGGCTCGCGGCGCTCGACGCCGCGCCCTGCCCGCGCCCCGCACCGCCGGCCGAGGCGCCGCCCACGGCAGCGCGCCGGGTCGAGCTGCGCAAGGATCGCGCGCAGGCGCACCTGGCGGTGGGCTTCCGCGGGCTCACCGTCGACGACCCGGACCGCTTCGCGCTCGAGGTCATCACGCAGGTGCTGGCCGGCCAGGGCGGGCGGCTCTTCCTCGAGCTGCGCGACCGGCGTGGGCTCGCCTACTCGGTGAACGCCCTCGACGCCGAGGGGGTGGCGCCGGGCTTCTTCGCGATCACGATCGGTACCGCGCCCGACAAGCTCGACGAGGCGCGCCGCGCGATCCACGAGCAGCTCGCGGCGCTGGTGGCGGACGCGCCGCCCGCCGGCGAGCTCGAGCGCGCGCGCCGCTACCTGATCGGCAACTTCGAGATCGACCGCCAGCGCAGCGTCGTGCGCGCCGCGCACATGGCGATCGACGCCCTCTACGGACTCGGCGCCGACGCCCAGCACCGCTACGCCGCCCGCATCGCCGCCGTCACCGCCGGCGACGTGCTGCGTGTCGCGCGCCGGGTGATCGACCTCGAGACCGCGGTCGAGGCCGTGATCCGGCCCTAGAACCCGCCGACAGCCGGGCGCGGAACAGCGCGCCGCGCGAGCAGGGCGAGCGTGAGGAGGGCGAGCGTGCCGAGGGTCGCCTGCGGCGCCTCGGGCACGAAGCCCGTCACGCTGTTCACCCCCGGGACGAGCGCGGTGTCGTCGAGCCCCGCGAAGACGGCGGTCGCGGCGTAGTACGGGAAGCGCGGTACGACGACCGTGTCCGACGCGACCTCTGCGAGCAGCTCGGCGCCGCGCAGGCCGTACACGTCGCGGATCGGCGTCGCCGCGCCGTAGACGCGCGTGGCGATCGAGCCGGGTGCCGGCTGCCACGTGAGCCGGGCCTCGGCGCCGGCGGGCGCGGGCGTGAGCGCGCGGGCCTGCGCCCCTTCGACCTGGCGTCGCGCCACGTCGAAGAGCCCGAGCGCGGCGTCCATCGAGGTCTGCGACCCCGGCACGATGTGGGTGACGAGCACCGCCGAGAGGCCGCGCCGGCGGTCGATCCAGACGAAGCTCCCCCACGCGCCCGCGCCGACCAGCTCCTCGACGTGCTGCGTCGCCGGATCCTCGGCCAGCACCCAGGCGCCGAACGCGTAGTCGGGGTCCGCGCCGTAGGGGTAGAGCGGATGGGCCGGCGGGAACGGCGAGTGGTGGACGGGCAGACCGCGGGTGGCGTTCTCGAAGAGCTGCTCGATGGCCGCGTCCGAGAGCACGCGCTGGCCCGCGCACCCGCCGCCGTCGAGGATCATCTGCGCGTAGTCGATCAGCTCCTCCGCGCTGCTGCGGAGACCGCCGGGCACCGAGGGGTTCGGCGCGAACTGGCCGTAGTCCGACACCGGCATGCCGCAGGGGTCGAAGATGCGGCTGCGGGCGATCGCCTCCCAGGCCTGCCCCGTGCGCAGCTCGGCGATGCGCCCGACGGCCTGCATGCCCGCGCCGTCGTAGCCGAGCTGCGAGCCGGGTGGCGAGAACACGAGGAAGCCCGTGAGGCCGATGCGCTCGACCGACTCCGCCAACGTGAAGCGCGGGTCGCGCTCGTAGGGGACGGCCGACGAGATGCCGGCGCGCATGCCCCAGGCGTCGCGCACGGTCGGGTCGCCGAGGCCGTCGTGCTCGAAGAGCGGCAGCGCGTCGCCGAGGCGCTCGCCCGTCGCGAGGAGGCCTTCGTCCACGAGCGCGAGGACCACGCCCGCCGAGATCGTCTTCGTGACCGAGGCGAGGCCGATGCGCGTGTCGTAGCCGATGTCGCCCGTCTGGAAGCGGTAGATCTCGACGCCGCCCTGCCGGACGATGACGGCGACGTGTCCGTGGAGCTCCGGCAGCTCGTTCGTGAGCAGCGAATCGGCCTGCGAGAAGTCGTAGGGCTGCGCGCGCGCGGCGCTGGCGGCGGCGAGCGCCAGCGCGGCTGCGAGGGCCAGGGCGCACAGGCGCTTCGGAAGCATCGCGGGACCCATCCGGGGGAGGCTGCCGGCGCGGCCGGCGCGATCGGGGACCATGCTCGACTCCGCGGGCGTTGGGGGCCCGCACCGTCAACGCGCGAGGACGGCGAGCGGTTGACACGAGGTGGCCGCGCTCGGGCGCCGGCCGTTGCGGTGGGCTGCGGCGCCGGCGAGATCGAGGCCGCCGTCGGGCGGTGAACCGGCTCCAGTGTCCTGGATCTCGGGGGCGGGACACTAGCCCGCCTCCTCCGAGGCGCCGCCGAAGAGCAGGTCGAGGAGCGGGCGGCCCTCGGGCAGGACGAAGACGCAGACCTGGTCGCCGGGCAGGAGCGCGGTGCCGCCGCGCGGCACCACGACGTCGCCGCCGCGCAGGACCAGCGTGACGAGGCAGCCCTCGGGCAGCGGGAGGTCGCGCATCTCGGCGCCGGCGACCGCGGACGCGGGCGCGACGTGGTACCAGACGAAGTCTCCCGGGAGCTCGCGCAGCGAGACCAGCTCGACGCTCACGGGCGGCGGCGGCGGGCCCGGGTCGGCGATGCCGAGCCGGCGCGCCACCCAGCCGACCGTGGCGCCCGGCACGAAGCTGCTCGCGAGCACGACGAAGAAGACCAGGTGGAAGACCTCGTCGCCGTCGGCAAAGCCTGCCACCGCCGGATAGGCCCCGAGGATGATCGGCACCGCACCGCGCAGCCCCACCCAGGAGACGAAGGCGTTCTCGCGCCCGGGCACCCGCAGGAGCGCGAGGATCGGCGCCACGGCGAGCGGGCGCGCCACGCAGGCCAGGAAGAGCGCGATGCCGAGCCCGACCCCCATCGCGGGCAGGAGCTGGCGCGGGAAGACCAGGAGCCCGAGCAGCGTGAACATCATGATCTGCGCGAGCCAGGCGAGGGCGTCGTGCACGCGGCGGACCCCGGCGCCGTAGGGGAGCGAGCTCGCCGAGAGCAGGAGCCCGGTGGCGTAGACCGCGACGAAGCCGCTGCCGGCGAGCAGCGTCGCGAGCCCGAAGGAGAGGAAGGCGATCGCGAGGGTCAGCACCGGATAGAGGCCCGCGGCGGGCAGCCGGACGCTGCGCAGGAGGACGCGCGCCGCCAGCCCGGCGGCGACCCCGACCGCGCCGCCCACCCCGAACTGCTGGACGAAGAGCAGGCCCACCTCACCGGCGCCCATCGCCCGGCCGAGCGCCAGCTCGGTCGCGATCATCGTGAGCAGGATCGCCATCGGGTCGTTGAGGCCGGACTCGACCTCGAGGGTGGCGGCGGTCGACGCGCGCAGCCGCACGCCGCTGCTGCGCAGCACCGCGAAGGTCGCCGCCGCATCGGTGGACGACACCACGGCCCCCACGAGCAGCGCCGTCACCGGCGCGAGGCCGAGCGCCCAGCCGGCCAGCGCCACGAGCCCCGCGGTCGCCACCACGCCCGCGGTCGCGAGCAGGCCGGCCGGCAGCGCGGCGCGCCGGAGCGCAGCGGGGGCGGTATTGAGGCCGCCGTCGAAGAGGATCAGGACGAGCGCGATCGTGCCGAGCCGGAAGGCCAGCGCGTAATCGTCGAAGGGGATGCCGCCGAAGCCCTCGGAGCCGGCCAGCATGCCGATCCCGAGGAAGAGCACCAGCGCCGGGACGCCGAGCCGGCTCGAGAGCGGGCTCGCGAGGCCGGCCAGCATCAGCAGGATGCCGATCGCCGCGAGCAGGGCGGCGGTCGCGGCCGGCTCCGTCATGGGGCCCCTACTTGCGGTGCGCCTTCGTGATCTTCACCGGCTCGACCGGGACGTTCTGGTGCCCGCCGCGGTTGGCGGTCTTCACCGCCGCGATCTTGTCCACCACGTCCATGCCGCTCGTCACCTTCCCGATCACCGCGTAGCCGAAGTCGCGCCCGCCGTGGTTCAGGAAGTCGTTGTCCTTCAGGTTGACGAAGAACTGCGAGGTGGCGCTGTCCACCACGTTGGTGCGCGCCATCGCGACCGTGCCGCGCAGGTTCTTCAGGCCGTTGTCGGCCTCGTTCTTGATCGGCGCCCGGGTGGGCTTCTGGGCCATCGAGTCGTCGAAGCCGCCGCCCTGGATCATGAAGTCCGGGATCACGCGATGGAAGACGGTGCCGTCGTAGTGGCCGGAGTCCACGTAGGCCAGGAAGTTGGCGGTGCTGATCGGGGCCTTCTGCGCGTCGAGCTCGATCTCGATCGAGCCGAGCGTCGTCTCGAGTACGACCACGGGGTTCCCTCCCTGTTGGGGCGTCTGGGCGATCGCCCCGCCGGCTGCAACGAGCGCGGCGCAAGCGAAGGCGAGGAGCGTGCCGGCGGAGCGGAGCATCGGAGGCCTCCTGGCGAAGCGGAGCGCGCAGCGTAACCGTGGCGCTTGCCGCCTGCCAAGGCGGCCGCGCCGAACCCGGATAGAATGCGCGGCCATGTCGCTGCGCCCGACTGCCGTCCTCCTCGCCTGCGCGACGCTCGCCGCGCCCGCGCTCGGCGAGCGCCCCCGGGTCACGACCACGATCGAGGGCGAATGGGCGATCGAGGCCGGCTCGGGGCGCGCCCAGAAGCTCGAGACCCGCGTGCGCTCGCAGCTCGACCAGCGCCTGCCGGAGGGCTTCCAGCTCACCGCGATCGGCCGCCTCCACGCGGACGCCTACGATCGGCTCGCACCGGGCGGGCCGAGCCAGTCCGAGCTCTGGGCGCCGACCCGGCGCCTCGAGTTCGGCGATCGCGTGGACGCCGAGCTGCGCGAGCTCTACGTCGAGGGCCGGCTCGGGCCGGCCTGGCTGCGGATCGGCAAGCAGCAGGTGGTCTGGGGCCAGGCCGACGGGCTGAAGGTGCTCGACGTGGTCGATCCCCAGGACTTCCGCGAGTTCATCCTCGACGACTTCGACCAGTCGCGGATCCCGCTCTGGACCGCCAACGTCGAAGTGCCGGTGGGCAGCGCGACGCTGCAGCTCCTGTGGATCCCCGATCCGAGCACCCACGACGTGCCGCGCCCCGACGCCGTCTTCGCGTTCCACGCCCCGCGCCTGGTCGGGCCGCGCCCGCCGCCCGGGGTCGCCGTCCACGTGCGCGCGCCCGAGCGGCCCGACGCCTTCCGCGGCTCCGACCTCGGCGCGCGGCTGGCCGGACGCCTGCGCGACTGGGACCTCAGCGCGAACTACCTGTGGCACTACGACGACGTGCCCGTGCTGCGCCGCTCCTTGCGCGGGCCGGCGCAGGTCGAGGTCTCCCCGGAGTACGAGCGCGCCCACGTGCTCGGCGTCACCGCCAGCAACACCTTCGGCGACCTCACCGTCCGCCTCGAAGCCGCCTATACCCGGCCCCGCTGGCAGCCGACCGACGACCCCGGCGACCGCGACGGCGTCGTGCGCAGCGACGAGCTCGGCGCCGTGCTCGGCCTCGACTGGTACGGCTTCCGCGACACCGTCCTCTCGCTCCAGCTCTTCCCGAGCTTCCTGCCCGACGACGAGCCCGGCCTCCTGCGCGACCGCCTCGACACGAACGTGACCTTCCTCGCCCGCCGCAGCTTCCGCAACGAGCAGCTCGTGGCGGAGGCGATCTGGCTCCACAACCTGGACCAGGGCGATGGCACGATCCGCCCCGAGCTGCGCTACGAGCTGCGCGACGGCCTGTGGGTCTGGGCCGGGCTCGACTGGTTCTACGGCACGCGCGACGGCCTGTTCGGCCAGTTCGACGCGCGCGACCGCGCGCTGCTCGGCTTCGAGTGGGGGCTGCCGACGCTGTGACCGGCGAGGCGCTCTTCCACGACGAGGCCGGGATGCTCGTGCCGGGCGCGCTGGCGCGCGGGCCGTGGTCGCCCGATGCGCTCCACGGCGGGCCCGTCGCCGCGCTCCTCGCCCACGTGGCCGAGCAGGCCGAGACGCCCGGCCCGATGCACCCCGCGCGGCTCACGGTCGAGCTGCTGCGCCCGGTGCCGCTCGCCCCGCTGCGCCCCGTGCGGCGGGTGCTGCGGCCGGGCCGCAAGGTGCAGCTCGTCGAGTCGGCCCTCTTCGCCGGGGAGACCGAGGTGGCCCGCGCCACCCTGCTGCGGCTGCGCCGCGCGAAGCTCGCGCTCCCCGCCACCGTGCGCGGCGGCCCGAGCGATCCCCCGCCGCCGCCCTCCGCGAGCCGCGCGACCAACGCCCCCTGGCGCGGGAGCCCCGGCGACCCGGCGGGCGCCGCCGTGGCCTACCACAGCCACGCGACCGAGCACCGGCTCGTGCGCGGCGAGTGGGGCGCGCCGGGACCCTGCACCGACTGGATCCGGCTCCGGGTGCCCCTGCTGCCGGGCACCCCGCCCTCCCCGCTCGTGCGGGTGGCCGCCGTGGCGGACTTCGGCAACGGCATCGGCAGCGCCCTGCCCTACGAGGCCTTCACCTTCGTGAACGCCGATCTGACGATCCACCTGCACCGCCTGCCCGAAGCGCCCGCCGGCCCGTCGGACGGCGGGTGGGTCTGCCTCGACGCTGCCACCTGGCCCGACGAGGACGGCGTCGCGATTGCCGAGAGCACGCTCTACGACGAGCGCGGCCGGATCGGCCGCGCGCTCCAGAGCCTGCTCCTCGAGCCGCGCTGAGGCCCTCAGCGGCTCCCGGCCGGCGAGAAGCCCCGCGCGAGGCCGTCGCTGCGCGGATCGCTGCCGCCGAGATGCCAGCCGCTCTGCGGGTCGATCACGATCGCCTGCGCGCTCGACCAGTTGCGCTCGGACACGGCCACCGTGTGGCCGCGCCGGCGCAGCCCGTCGAGGACGTCGGCGGGGATCGCGCGCTCGACCAGGAGCTCGTCGGGGATCCACTGGTGGTGGAAGCGCGGTGCGGAGACGGCCTCGGAGACGTCCATCCCGTAGTCGAAGACGTTCAGGATCGTGAGCAGCGTCGTCGAGATGATGCGCGGCCCGCCCGGGCTGCCCGTCACCATGCGCACGCGGCCGTCCTCGAGCACGAGCGTCGGCGTCATGCTCGAGAGCGGGCGCTTGCCGCCCGCCACCGCGTTGCTGCCGCGCGTGTCGACGAGCCCGAAGGCGTTCGGGCGATCGAGGGCCACCGAGAAGTCGTCCATCTCGTCGTTGAGCACGATGCCGGTGCCCGGCACCGTGATGCCCGACCCGAAGAGCAGGTTCACGGTCTGGGTGAGGGCGACCGCGTTGCCGGCGGCGTCGGTGACCGAGAGGTGCGTGGTGCTGCCCGCCGCGGGGGGCCACGGCTCGAGCCCCGGGCCCGGGACGCGGATCGCCACCTCGTCGCGCGCCCAGGTCCAGGGCGGGCGCCGCCAGCGCGGCGGCAGGAGCCGCGCGCGCTGGCGCTCGGCGTACGCCTTCGAGACGAGCGGTGCGACCGGCACGGTCACGAAGTCGGGATCGCCCAGGTAGGCCGCGCGATCGGCGAAGGCGAGCTTCATCGCCTCGGCGATCCGGTGGATCGAGGCCGACGAGCCGGCGCCGAGGGGGGCCAGCTCGAAGCCCTCCAGGATGTTGAGCGCCTCGATCAGCGCGACCCCACCCGAGGACGGCGGCGGAAACGACACCACCGTGCGTCCCCGGTAGGTCCCGCGCAGCGGCGCGCGCAGCTTCGGCTCGTAGGCCGCGAGATCCCCGGCGCTGAGCAGGCCGCCGCGCTTCTGGACCTCGCCCGCGATCGCCCGCGCGATCGGCCCGTGGTAGAAGGCGTCGGGGCCCTCGCGCGCGAGGGCGCGCAGGGTGCGCGCGAGCTCGGGCTGCACGAGCCGCCAGCCCGGCGCGAGATCGGGCGCCGGCGCCTGGATCGCGGCGGTCTCGGGGAAGCGCTCGGCCATGCCCATCTGGTGCCAGAGCTTCAGGATGCGGGCATGGCGCAGGCCGATCCCGAAGCCCTCGTCGGCGAGCGCGATCGCCGGCGCCAGGACCTCGGCGAGGGGCTTCGTGCCCCAGCGCTCGAGCGCGAGGGCGAGGCCCGCGACGAGCCCGGGCGTGGCGACCGCGAGCGGGCCCGTGCGCGAAGCATCCGCCGCGACGCCGGGCGCCACGAACATGTCCGCGCGCGCCGCCGCCGGGGCCGTCTCGCGGGCGTCGAGGGCGACCGTCTCGCCGCTCGCGAGGTGCAGCAGCAGGAAGCCGCCGCCGCCGATCCCGGAGTGGTAGGGCTCGGTCACCCCGAGCGCGAAGGCGGTCGCGACGGCGGCGTCGACGGCATTGCCCCCGGCCGCGAGCATCGCGAGCCCGGCCTCCGTCGCGTGCCGCTCGGCGCTCACCACCATCCCGCTCTGCCCGATCGCAGGCGCGGGCGCGGCCGCCGCGGCAGGTCGGATCGCCACGAACGCCGCTGCGGCGATCCCCACGAGGAGCGCGCGCGCCACCCGCAGCGTCGCACGGCCCGGGCCCGCCAGGCCGCCGGGCGCGCCCCGCCCGACTCGCGCCGTCGCCGCCCTCGCTCGCATGGCGCGGCACCGTATCACAGCCCGCGCCGCGATCCCGACCGCTCGCGAGGGGCCTTCGAATGTCGCCGGGCGCTCGATCGTCCATGGGATCGATAGGGCGCCCCTTCCCGCTCCGGCGCCGAGCCCATGGCTCTTCCCCTGCTGGCCGTGGGCCGTCCGGCGACCGGAGCGCTCCGAGTCGCCCGCCCGTGAACGCCCCCTCCAGCGGGCGGCTCGGAGCGGGCGCCCTGTCCATCGCGACCGTCCATCGCGCCCGTCCATCGCGTGGGGCCGCGCCGGGCTGCGACGCCGATGAGCGACCGTCGCGGCGGCGCGCGCCGCGAGGATCAGATCGCGATCTCCCTCCAGGCGCCGCTCCGGACGCGCCAGGCGAGGGCGGACGCGAGCGCCAGGATGAAGGCGAACTCGGCGTACCAGGCCCCCACGACGCCCGCCTCCCAGTGGAAGGCGAAGAGCCAGACCAGCGGCAGGCGCAGCGCCCAGGCGAGCAGCGTCTGCGCGACGAAGGGCCAGCGCGTGTCGCCCGCGCCGCGCAGGCTGCCGCCCAGCACGATCTGGAGCGCGTCGAAGAGCTGGAAGGCGGCCCCGAGCGCCAGCAGCGGCCGGGCGAGCGCCAGCACCTCGGCGTCGTCGGTGTAGAGCCCGATCAGGGTCTCCGGGATCAGCAGGAAGGCGGCGGCCACCGCCGCCGCGAGCCCCAGCGCGAGCTTCAGCGCCGCGAGCAGGCTGCGCAGCGCCGCGTCGAGCCTGCCAGCGCCCTTGTAGCGGCCCACCAGCGTGGTGGCCGCGAGCCCGATCCCGATCGCCTGCATGAACGACATCGAGAGCAGCGAGATCATCGCCTGGGTCGCCGCCATCGAGGCCGTTCCCATCCGGGCGACCAGCGTCGTGAAGATCGCGAAGGCGCTCATGTCGAGCACCCACTGCCCGCCGATCGGCGCACCGGTGCGCAGGAAGCGGCCGATCTCGGCCGGGCGCGGCGCCACCGGCCGGGTGCCGAAGCGGCGCAGCCCGCGTCTCGCGAAGGCGAGCGCGAGCACGGCCGTGCCGACCCACTCGGCGATGGAGGTGGCGACGCCGGCACCGGCGATCCCCCAGGCCGGCAGCCCGAGCCGGCCGAGCACGAGCCCATAGGCCAGCACCGCGTTCACGAGGTTCGCGATCACCGTTGCGACCAGCGGCGTGCGCGTGTCGCCGAGGCCACGGAAGAACGACGCGAGCACGATCCAGATGGCGAACCCGGTGAAGCCGAGCGGCCGCGTGCGCAGGTACGCGAGCGCATGCTCGCGCAGGTCGGCGCTCGTGCCGAGGCGTGCGAAGAGCGGCTCGGCCAGGGCGACGAATCCGAACAGGGCCAGCGCGGTCACCGGTACCACCGCGTAGAAGCCCTGCCAGGCCCAGCGCCCGCAGCGCTCCTCCTCCCCGGCGCCGTGGCACTGCGACACGAATGTCTGTACGCCTGTCGCGCAGCCGTTGAAGAGGCTGAACACGGTCCACAGCCAGATCCCCGCGAAGCCGAGCGCGCCGAGCTGCGCCGGCCCGAGCCGGCCCACGAAGATCGAGTCGACGACGTGCATGGTCGTCTGCGAGATCTGGGTCAGCACGATCGGGAAGGCGAGCAGCACCACCTCGCGCACGCCGCCCGCGCGAGGCGCGGCGGCGAGCGGGGCGGCGGAAGCGAGGGGAGCGGACATGACGAAGCTCCAGAAGCGCCGGAGGCCGCGAACGCTCTCGCGTCCGCGGCCTCCGGAGCAGCCGCCAGGGCTTCGCTCAGGTCATTGCCGGACGCGAGGAACCGGGATGCCCAGCCGGTGCCGGGCCCACGGGCGTACGCCGGAAGGCGAGACGCGGGGCCGCACGGCGGGATCGAAGGTCGTGGGTGTCATCAGGCCGGCGGGTATACCACGGCCCCCCGCTCCCGGGCAAGCGCACGCGGCGCCGCTGCCCGTGGCGCTTGGGCCCCCCGCCCCGATCGGCTAGCTTGCGTGCCCGCGTGGCCCGGTAGCTCAGTTGGTAGAGCACCGCACTGAAAATGCGGGTGTCGCCAGTTCGATTCTGGCCTGGGCCACCATCCCGCCCGCGAGCAAGTCCGCGGAGATGCTGCTGTCTTCGTCGCAGTAGCGTTCGAAGCTCGCGGCCGCGTCGGGAATCGCCGGATCGGCAGGGGCCGTATCGGGCCGTCCGGGGCCGTCGGCGGGCTGCTTGCGGCCCCCGAAATCGGCGAAGGACCGATCGCCCTC
>JAPSFT010000017.1 GCA_035063765.1 Deltaproteobacteria bacterium | reverse complement strand
CGCGCAGCGAGCCGAAGGCGAGCGAAGTCGATCGGGCCGCCCCCCGCGCCGGCAACCCCGGAAGCGAGCGCGCAGCGAGCCGAAGGCGAGCGAAGTCGATCGGGCCGCCCCCGCGCCGGCAACCCCAGAAGCGAGCGCGCAGCGAGCCGAAGGCGAGCGAAGTCGATCGGGCCGCCCCCCGCGCCGGCAACCCCGGAAGCGAGCGCGCAGCGAGCCGAAGGCGAGCGAAGTCGATCGGGACGCCCCCGCGCATCGGGACGCCCACGGCCGGGCGAAGCGGCTCGGCTAGCATCCGCCGCCGTGCCCGCCCTCACCTTCGGCTACGACGGCTTCGAGGCGCAGGTGTGCACGCCGAGCCCCACCCTGCTCACCTGGCTCGAGGAGTTCCTCTCTCCCTGGTTCACGACCCGGGTCGGCCCCCCGCACGCGGGCGCCCCGCGCGTCGTCGTCGAGATCGACGCCGACCTGCTCGCGGGCCGGCTGGCCGGCGCCGAGCCGACCGGGCAGGCCGCCGAGGTCTTCACGCACGACGACCCGCAGCCGCCCTGGCCGCTGCTGCGCGCCGGTGACGCCGGCACCCTGGCCGCCGACCCTCGCGGGTGCATCGCGATCGGAGTGAAGGCGGCCGGCCCCGGGTCCCCGCGCACGGTGCACGCGCTCGTGGCGGCGGAGCGCCCGCACGGCCGGCTCGTCGCGCTGCGCGCCCTGCGTGAGCTGGCGAGCGCATACGCGCTCGCCAGCGGCGCCCTCCCGATCCACGGCGCAGCGCTCGCCGGGGACGCCGGTGTCACGCTCTTCGTCGGCCGCCGGAAGGCCGGGAAGTCGACGCTCCTCCTGCACGCCCTTCTCGAAGGCGGCGGGCGCTTCGTTGCGAACGACCGGGTCTTCGTGGGCGTCTCCGCACGCGGCGCGGACGTGCGCGGCATGCCCACCATCGTGAGCCTGCGCGAGGGCACGCTCGCGCTCTTCCCGCAGCTGCGCGGCGAGCTCGACTCGAAGACGTGGCACTGGAGTGGAACGCTCGAGGAGACCCGCGCGCGGCGCCGCTCCGGCCGGCCCGCCGAGGGCGCCGGGGATCGTTGGCCGCCGGGGCTCTCGCCCCCGCAGCTCTGCGCGCTGCTCGGCGTCGCAGCCCGGGCCGGCGATCCGCTGGTCCGGATCGTGCTGCCCGCGGTCGTCGCCGAGAGCGGGAGTCCCCGCTTCGCGCTCCGGCGGCTCGCGCCCGACGAAGCAGCCGCCCGCCTGCTGGCGACGGGCCTCGTCGCGGGCGGACGTCTGGCACCCTTCGTGGCCGGCGCGCAGGGCGGCGGCCGCGACGCGCTCGCGGCGCCGGCACGCGCCCTCGCGGCCACCGTCCCGTGCTTCGCGTGTGCGCTCGGCCCGGACGCCTACGCGCCGCCTCCGGTGTGGGAGGCGATCCGGGGCGCCTAGCCGCCTCCTCACCGGGGCGTGTCGCGGAGGGTGGAGAGGAAGGCCTTCGTCCGGACGGAGGCGTTCTCGCGCAGGTTCATGAAGAAGAGCTGGTACTCGATCGGGTGGTAGTTGCCGCGGCCCAGCACGCGATCGACGATGCGGCTCGGCAGGTCGCGGGGGGCCGCCGCGACCCGATGCAGGACCAGGGTGCCCGCGACGCAGCGGGCGTCCGCGAAGCCGGGGCGCGGAGCGCGCTCGTCGCTCTCGAGGAACACCGCGCCGAGGTTGCGCTCCCTGGGCACCGGGACGCCGTCGGTGCGCCAGGACAGGGGATTCGTGCACAGCCGCTCGCGCGCGTCGGGCCGCACCATCTCGAAGTCGGTCGGCACGTACCCGGCGCCGCGTGCGTTCCACGCCACCACGCAGTGGAGGTCGGAGGGCCCGGTGCAAGGCGCGATGCCGGGGGCGCGCTCGCGCAGGCCTTCGGCCGTGACCGCTGCCCCGATCAGGTAGGCGGCGACGAGCCGGTCTCGGCGCGGCGTGCCGGCGATCCCGTCTTCGAGCAGGCGCTCGGCCAGGACGGAACCCTGGCTGTGGGCCGCGAGCAGGAACGGGCGCTCCGCACCGCGGCGGGCCTCGAAGGCCTCGAAGGCGCGCCGCACGTCGGCGTAGGCCAGGTCGATCGCGCGCTCTCCGTCCGGCGACGGGCGCGTGAAGGACGTCCCGTTCGCCTGCCGGTAGCGCGGGGCGTACACCGCACAGCAGCCGTTGAAGGCGGTGGCCTGGATGGCGGTCGCGACGCGATCGGTGGCTTCGTTCAGGGCAGGGTCGTCCACCGGCGCATTCCAGCGGCGGCCGACGTAGGAGGTGGGGTGGACGTAGAACACGTCGACCGGGACGGCGCGCTGGTCGGCGGCCGGAACCCCGTCCGGACGGGCGTCGCCCGCGTCCTCGCGCTCCGGGAGCGCGCTCCAGCTCGAGGGATCCTGGTAGTCGGGCGCCACCGGCGGGCTCTCCGCGTCGAAGGGAGCCCCCGGGGCCATCGAACACCGGACCAGCGGGCCCGGGTCCAGGGCCACGAGCGCGACGAGGAGCAGCACCGCCAGGACCACCGCGAGTGCAGGGCGTCGGGTGCGGGGCATGTCGCGCATCGGCCAACCGAGGATACGGGGCGCACGAGGCGGTAGGCGAGGCGAATCGCCGCAGGGAGGTCTGTGGCACCTCATCGCGCTGTGGCCGTTCGCAGCATCCCGATCGGGCTCGGGAGCGCTGGGACCCGACCGGACGGTCCGGAACCGGAATCCGCCGGGTGGCACGCAGCTTGCGACCCCTCCGGGCCGGCTCGCCCCACGAAGGACCCTCCCGATGGCCGACTTCCTCTCGATGTACTCCATCCAGCATTGGCTCGAATCCTGTCCCCAGGGGTACCTGGCGGGCACGGCGTACGGGCACGGCCCGGACGAGCGCGAGCCGGCGCTGGTGCTCGAGAACGACCTGCTCCGGGAGCAGGCGATCGGCGCAACGGTGCAGCTCGTCGTCGGCGAGCGCTGCGCGCTGGCGGCCTCGTCGGGCCTCGTGAACGCGGCGCCGGACGAAGCAAGCAAGCGCTTCCTCGCCACGCAGACGCTCGACGAGGCGCGCCACGTCGAGATCTTCTCGCAGCGGCTCCTGGACCTCGGCGTGAAGAAGGGCGAGATGGAGGACACGATCCGCGAACACGCGAACCCGAACCTGGTGCGCTTCGCGGAGGTGCTGCTCGAGAAGGTCGACCGCAAGGACTTCGTGGCCGGCGTGGTCGGCCAGAACATCGTGCTCGAAGGGATGGCCTTCAGCGTCTTCGAGATGATGCAGGCCGCCATGCAGGAGGTGAACCCGAAGTTCGCCCACACCCTCTCCGGCACGATCGCCGACGAGCGCCGCCACGTCGGCTTCGGCGAGAACCGGATCGGCTCGCTGATCGCGGAGCACCCCGAGAAGAAGCCCGAGATCGAACGCATGCAGAAGGAGATGTCCTACTGGATGCTGGCGACCTTTGCCGACCGGTTCCGCAACCTGTCCGCGCGCGAGGAGATCCGGAAGCTGCGCTCGGAGCTCTCGGGCTACGGATCGGCACCGGCGAAGTGGCAGGGCGCCGACTTGAGCGCGCTCGAGCCGGCCGAGATGGAGCGGCTCCTCGCCGACACCGTGCTGAAGGAGTTCAAGACCCGCCTCGGCCGGATCGGGATCGAGTACCAGACGCCCGCCCGGCCCTGAGCTGCGGAGTCACGGGATGAACCGGGTATCGGCCGATGTGCACCAGCTCGATCCGCGCGCCTTCCACGAGGAGGTGCACTCCTTCGAGTTCTGGTTCCAGTCCGTCACCGGCTACCTGGCCGGCACCCACTTCGGGCAGCGTCCCGACACGCCCGACGAGGCGCCCGCCGATCGCGAGCGGCTCGTCACCGTCCTGTGCAACTACTGCGTGGGCGAGACGGCTGCCCTCGAGGGCGCGAGTGGCCTGATCGCGATCGCGCCGGACCGGCTCTCCAAGGTGTTCCTCGCCACCCAGGTCGCCGACGAGGGCCGCCACCTCGAGGTGCTGCTGCACCGGCTCTCGGAGCTCGGCGTCGAGCAGCCGGAGCAGGAGATCGAGCGGCGCGCGAGCCGCAACCTGCTCCAGTTCAAGCGGCGGCTGCTCGCGCTCGTGGCCGGGCGCGACTGGGAGGCCGCGATCTTCGCGCAGAACGTGATCCTCGAGGCAATGGAGTTCACCGTGTTCCAGCACCATGCCCGGGAGGCCGACCCGAAGACCCGCGACGTGCTCCAGGGCATCGTGAAGGACGAGCGGCGCCACATCGGCTTCGGGGAGAACGAGCTGGGCCGCCGGATCCAGGCGACGCCGCACATCCGGGCGCGGCTGCTCGAGGTCAAGAACGAGCTCGACCACCTCGTGCTCGAGACCTTCGAGGAGACCACGCGCGAGCTCGGCCTCGCGGCCAGCGAGCGGCCCGAGCTCGGCCGCAACTACCTCGAGACCGTGGCGCGCCTGGGGTTCGAGTGATGGTCGACCCGCTCGAACGCAAGGCGGACGAGGCTCCGCGCCAGCGCTTCCTGCTCGAAGAGACCGACTTCGACGAGGTGCCGCCGAAGTACCGCCGCTTCTACCGCCGGCGGAAGGGGCCGGGCGACCCGCTCGGCCCCAACGAGGTGGTCTGCCCGGTCTGCAAGGTCGTGATCCGCTCGACGCGGGAGCTGCGCGAGGGCGATCGCGTATACTGCATGCCGTGCATGTCGCGCCTCGTGGTGGTGCGAGCCGACGACGGCACGCTCGAGGCGCGCGTCGCCTACTGATGCGTGCCGGCGCCCGCCGGCGCGAGCCGGGGCCCCGATGAGCACCCTCGACGACCCGCGTGTCGCGCAGCTCCTCGACCGGCTCCACGCGCGCAGCCGGGCGCAGGACGCGGCGCTCGGGAGCTTCTTCGCGGAACGCGTCCGCGAGGAGGGCGCCCGTGACGGGCTGCGCTTCGACGAGCGCAGCGAGCGCTTCCTCGCCGACAAGCTCGTGGCGCTCGACCGCGACAAGGGCGAGCTCTGCTACCAGCTGTGTCGCGCGCTGCGCGCGCGGCGCGTGGTCGAGGCCGGGACCTCCTACGGCGTGTCCACGCTCTACCTCGCCGCGGCGGTGCGCGACAACCTGGACGACGAGGGCGGAGCGGGCGTGGTGATCGCCACCGAGCACGAGCCCGAGAAGGCGACGGCCGCGCGCGCGCACTGGGCCGAAGCCGGCCTCGCCGACCTGGTCGAGCTGCGCGAGGGCGACCTGCGCGAGACCCTGGCGGAGCTGCCGGGGCCGATCGACTTCGTGCTGATGGACGTCTGGACGCCGATGGCACGCCCGGCGATCGAGCGGATCGCAGCGCAGCTCCGGCCGGGTGCGATCGTCGTCGCCGACAACACCGAGAGCTTTCGCGAGGGCTACGCCGACTACTTCGCGTTCGTGAACGACCCGCGCAACCGTTTCCGCACGCTCACCCTTCCCTATCCGGGCGGCCTCGAGCTCACCGTGAGGCTCTAGGCGCTCGGGACGGCACGAGGAGCCGCTCACTCGGCCGCGGCGTGGCCTGCGCCGGCACTCGCGGCCCGCCTGCGCTACGCCCGTAGGTGTGTACTCCGAACGGATCCGCCTGCGCCGGGCGCTCTGGTGGGGCCGCGACACGCCGCGCTCGCCGCGCGAGGACCTGCGGCGTCTCGCGATGCTGCTCACGCGGATCCCGGCGGGCGCCCCCGCGAGCCGCTGGCGCCGGGGCGAGCACTGGGAGCGGCGCCTGTTCAACAAGCTGAACGCGCGCGCCTTCGCGTGCGCCCAGGGCTGCCGGGTCCCAGATCTGTACTGGGAGGGCCGCTGGCTCACCCGCTCGGCCCTCGCCTCGCTCCCCGATCGGTTCGTGATCAAACCGGCGATCGACGCCGTACGCCGGAATGCGTACGTGATGGCGGGCGGGCAGGAGCTGCTCCGGGGCGAGCCCCTGTCGCGCGCCCGCCTCTTCGATCGGCTGCGGGCCGCTCGCGGTCTCGTCTCCCACGTTCCCCTGCTCGCGGAAGAGCTCGTCCCCGACGAAGCGGGGGAGCGGGTCCTCGCCGTGGACTACAAGGTCCACACCTTCGCCGGCGTGATCGGGGCAATCCAGGTGATCCACCGCTCGCCGGGACCCGCCATGCCCGCGGTCAACCGCTTCTACTCGGCGGACTGGGAGCCCTTCGACGACCCGATGTTCGCGGGCCTTCCCCAGGCGCCGCCGGGCGAGCCGCCGGCCTGCCTGGCCGGGATCCTCGCGGACGCCCGCACGCTCGGGGCCGCCGTCGGCAGCTACGTCCGGGTCGATCTCTATGCGACCTCTTACGGCAGCGTCTTCGGCGAGTTCTCGAGCACGCCGCACGGCGGCGATGGCTTCACGCCCTTCGCCAACGCGTACTTCGAGTCGCTCTGGCGGCGGCACTGCCCGGACCGGATCTGAAGAGCGACTCGGAGACGCCGCCGGTGCGGCGGGACGCGACGCCGGCGGGGCTCCGAAACGGGGATCCGGCCCTTCTCCTCGCGGCGTCTTCCGGGGGGCGTGGTCCGGCTCCCGGCTATGACCGCCATCATACCCCGGCGCCGTGCCGGGCTGGCAGCATCGCGCCGCCGACCGGGGCGGCCGATCCGCTGCCGCCCCCCGGCTCCCTGGAGGACCGCATGTCCGTCGACGAGATCGTCACCACCCTCAAGACCCTCTGGCGCTTCGACTACGAGCCCAAGGTCAAGGCCCTGCGGGACCTCTACGAGGTGGCGAAGAAGGAGCAGTGGAACGCCTCCGCGGACATCCCCTGGCACCTCGAGACCGAGCGCCCGGACGAGGTCCTGGATCCGCGCCAGGACATGCTGCGCGAGCTCGACGTCGTGAAGGCGCTCCCCGAGGAGAAGCAGGTCGAGGTCTCCGTGCGCAACGCCGCCTGGATCCTGTCCCAGTTCATGCACGGGGAGCAGGGCGCCCTGCTCTGCTGCGGGCAGCTCGTCGAAGTGGTTCCCGACATGGACGGCAAGCTCTACGCAGCCACCCAGGTGGTGGACGAGGCCCGCCACGTCGAGGTCTTCCACCGCTACATCACCCGGCTCCACCACGCCTATCCGATCGATCCCATCCTGCAGGCCGTCCTCAACCAGATCCTCGAGGCCGACCTCTGGCAGATGAAGTGCGTCGGGATGCAGGTGATCGTCGAGGGGCTCGCGATGGGCTCCTTCAAGATCATGAAGGAGGGCACCAAGGACGAGCTCTTCCGCCGGATCGTCGGGCTGACCTCGCAGGACGAGGCGCGCCACGTCTCCTACGGCCTGATCTACATGAAGGACGAGCTGCCCCGCATGCCGGATCGCGACCGCGAGCGCGTGGAGGACTTCGCGTTCGCCGCCGTCGACGCCCTGTGCGGGCGCCGGCCGGGAACCGGCCTCCTGTCGCAGGGAGCGATCCTGGCCGAGGTCGGCGCGGACCTCGGAGCGGCGGTGACCGAGATCCAGGCGAAGATCGCCGATGCCGAGTTCATGGCCTCGCAGCCGGACCCGTTCCGCGACTACGTGATGCCGCAGCTCACGCGCCTCGGGATCATCACCGACCGGACCGCTCCGCGCTATCGCGAGCTCGGATTCGAGGTCTAGCGACCGGCCGCTGGCGCCGTCCTTCGTTCCCGGCTCGCGCGTCAGGAGAGGCCCCATGGCAGCTCGCAACCGCATCCGGCCCCTGGTCGCGCTGCGCGCGATGCGCAGGCTCGGCGAAGACCCCGACGACACGGCGCAGGCGATCGTCGTGATCGCGGCCCTGGCGGGGAACTGGAGCCAGCGGCTCCTGCGCCGCTTCCGCCGCTCACCGCGCGCGGAGGCGATCCTGCGCGCGCGCCGGGACCTCTACGCCGTGCTCGGCGATCTCGAGGGGCTGCGAGCGCTGCCGGCGGGCTCGCTCGGCCGGGAGATCGGCGCATGGTTCGCGCGCGAGCGGATCGGGACCGAGGGCCTGGCACAGGCCGCAGCGGTGGCGCGGGCGCAGCTCGGGTCCGCGCCACCGGAGGCCGGCGACGAGCAGGTCTTCCTCACCCGGTTCATGAACCTGCACGACGTCGTCCACGTGCTGACCGGCTACGACCGGGATCTGCGCGGCGAGGCGGCGGTGCTCGCCTTCACGCTGGCCCAGTCCCGGAGCCCCGGAATGGCCTACATCGTGCTGCGCGTCCTGCTGCGCGAGGGTTGGGGCTCGGAGACGGGGCGGCTGATCCGGCAGGGGTTCCGGCGCGGCCTCCGGTCGGCCTGGCTGATCGACCAGGACTGGGAGGCGCTGCTGGTCCGCCCGATCGCGGAGGTCCGCAGCCAGCTCGGCATCGGCGAGCCGCCCGTCTACCCGCAGCTGCGGTCGCCCGGGGCGCCTGCGCTCGTGGCGAGCTAGGGGCTCGACGGCCGAATGCCCGCCGGTACGATGCCCGGGATCGAGCAGCCACCACCGTGGAAGACAACGTCATCTCCCTCCGGCCGGCGCGGCGGCCGCGCAGGGTTTCCCTCGACACCCGCATGGCCGCGGCGCTCGTCATCGTGGCCTTCGAGGCGCTGGTCTTCGTCGGCCTGCTGGGCGGCTTCCTGGTCACGCGGGCGGCGGCCGGCGCCGCGTGGCCGCCGCCCGGCCAGCCCTGGTTCTCCCTCGGCGAGGCGGCGCTCAACACGGCGGCCCTCCTGGCGAGCGGCACCCTGGTCTTCCGGGCGGCCCGCAGGTGGGAGGACCCGGAGGCGCGGATCTCCCCCGTCCTCTTCGCCGCCATCCTTCTCGGCGCCTTCTTCCTGTTCTTCCAGGCCGTCGTCTGGCTCCGCCTGATCGGCGCAGGGCTGCACGTGACCTCGAGCCATCACGGCAGGTTCTTCTGCCTGATCAACGCGCTCCACGCGCTCCACGTCGCCGGGGCCCTGGCGCTGCTCGGGAGCGTATGGCTGCGCCTCGGGCCGCTTCGCGACGAGGAGTCCGCTCTGCCGAGGGGACCCCTGCGCGGCAGCACCTTCTCGGCGGCGCGCATCCCCTGGTACTTCGGGGTCGGGATCTGGCCCGTCCTCTACGTCACTCTGTACCTGTGAGCGCCTGCTTCCCCGCCTCGACGACCCTCGCGAACTCCCACGCGGTCTCGTGGTACTGGTAGATCCAGACCTCCTCGCGGAGCTCCGACCCCCCCGGCTCCCGGAACGAGATCCGGCAGCGCACGCTCGACGGGGACCCCTTCTCGGCCTCGGAGCTCACGAGCACCTGGCCGGGCCGCATCCGCGCGAAGTCGGTCCTCAAGAGCCGGTGGCAGGGGTCCGCCATGTACGTGTAGGCGAGCACTGCCGCAACGGCGGTGAACAGGAGCGCGTAGTACTTCCACATCCCTGAGCTCCGGCGTGGAGTCGCGGGAGCCTCGAGGGTCTCCGCCGTCACCTGCGCTCCTTGCGCTCCTGGTCGGCGGACGGGCTCGACGATCCCTGGAACAGGCCGCCGAGTCTACGGGCCATCTTCCCGAGCGTCGAGCCGGTGCTGCGCTGGTCGGCCCGGAAGTGCGAGGTCTCCGGCCCGAGCTCCAGCGTGCGGCCGAGCTTGGCGGCCATCTTCTGGGCCCGCTCGAAGAGCACGTCCTCGGTCTCCGCGTTGTCCGGGTCCACGACGCTGGCATCGACCGGGCAGACGCGCGCGCACTGCTGGGTGTGGTAGAACCCGACGCACTCGGTGCAGAGCGCGGGGTCGATGACGAAGACGTCCTCGCCCTTGGAGATTCCCCCGGCTGGGCAGACGCTCTCGCAGGCGCCGCAGTTCACGCACGCCTCGGTGATCTTGTTGGCCATGGGTTCGGGGAGCCTCCGCGCGCGCTAGGCGGCCGGCTCGGAGAGCCGGCCGCCTAGCTTCCTGCAGCCGAGCGGAACGAGACGGTTCCGAGCTATGCAGCCCAGTCCTTCTCGTAGACGCTCCACTCCCCCTCGGACTCGAGCTCCGGCGTCTCCGCCCGCAGGCGGCCCGCCCGCGACACGAAGAACCACATCAGGGGCAGCACGCCGCCCACGATGAACAGCGTCCCACCGATCGAGCGCAGATAGGTGAGGGTGCTCCACACGGGGCCCGTCAGGACCTCCTGGGTCCGCGCGAACCAGAGGCCTTCCTGGAAGACGATCATGAGCTGGTAGAGGCCCACCGGGAACAGGTCGAGGGTCATCATCAGCAGCAGGCCGATCTGCATCGACCAGAATGCCGTCTTGACCAGCTTCTCGTTCCAGTCGTTCTTGTGGAGCAGATGCTGCATGCAGAACAGCATCCCGCCGATCGCGATGTTGCCCTTCACACCGAACATGGCCGCGTGCGCGTGGTTGCCGGTGAGATAGGTCGCGTGCTCGTAGTAGTTGACGATCGGAAGGTTGATCAGCGAGCCGAAGAGCCCGGCCCCGAAGATGTTCCAGAAGTTCACCGCGAGGATGAACAGCCAGACACCCTCCATCACGTACACCTGCCGGCCGGCGACGACGTGCCCGCGCGCGTTGCCCGCCTCTGCCTTCATGCGCCACGCGTCGAGCGTGAGCAGGAGCAGCGGCAGCACCTGGAGCGTGGAGAAGACGCCGCCCACCGCGATGATCCCGGTCGGCTTGGCGATCCAGTAGAAGTTGTGCGAGATGCCCAGCGTCGCCGTGATGAGGAACATCATGACGGCGAGGAAGATCACCCGCTCGCACATCATCCGCGAGATCAGGCCCATCTGGACCAGCATGTAGCCGACGATCACGGTGGTGAAGACCTCGAAGGTCACCTCCACCCACATGTGCACGACCATCCAGCGCCAGTAGTCGGCGACGGCCCAGTTCTGGTCCGGCGAGATCATCAGACCGAAGAACAGGAAGGCGACCATGATCCCGCTGCCGTAGAGGAGCCAGGAGGGCACCGACCAGATGTTCTTCACCGTCAGCCACGGGCGGACCGAGCGGTAGATGATGAAGATCCAGAGCGCGAAGGAGAGCAGGAGCGTGTACTGGAAGAAGCGGCCGAGCTCCATGAACTCCCAGCCCTGGCTTCCGAGCCAGTAGGCGGTCGCACCGGTGATCATCCCGGTGTGCGAGGCGTAGATCCCGACCAGCGCCCCGACGCCCGTGAGGACGCTGATCCCGAAGAGCAGGTTGATCAGGAACAGCTGCCCGCTCGGAACCCGCGAGATCCGGGGCAGGAAGAACAGCGTGTAGCCGACCCACGCCATGAAGAACCAGTAGATCTGGAACAGCGTGTGGTAGGCCCGCAGGACCATGAACGGGATGATGCTCGCGAGCGAGATCCCGAACGGGCGGACGAAGTCGGTGGCGGCCAGCATCCCGGCCAGGACCTGGAGGCCGAAGAGCAGGATCGAGAGGACGAAGAACTTGTAGGTCGCCCGCTGCGTGGCGCGGATCCGGCCCATCTCGAGGTCGTTCGTGGTGAGCGAGGTCCCGTTGCCGGTGAACGCGTCGCCCATCTCCTTGAACTGGCCGTAGATGTAGAGGATCACCAGGATGCCCGCGAACAGGCCGAAGATCGAGATCACGCTCCAGAGCAGCGTCTGGTTCGTCGCCACGTTCCCGGCTTCCGGGTCATAGGGCCAGTTGTGCGTGTAGCTGTAGTCCTGCCCCGGCCGCTTCGCGCCGGCGACCCAGCCGCCCCAGTAGAAGAACGCCGTCAGGGCCTCGATCTCCTTGGGGTCGCTGATGAACCCGGCGGGATCGAAGGCCTCCTCGTAGTTCGGGTCGTTGAACATCCGCTGGTAGTGGACCTTCAACTGCTCGATCGCGTGGATCTGGCCATCGGTGAGGACGATGTGCCCGGCGGCCTCGTCCCAGGTGTTGGTCTTGATCTCCCGGGTCACCTGGGCGTCGATCGCGTCCTTGTCGTACTGGCTGAGCGCCTGCTCGCCACCACGCTGCTGGGTGTAGAACGCCCGCATCGCGACGACGCTCCGGTGCAGCGCGTCGGCCGTGAAGTCCGGCCCCCGCTCGGCACCGTCGCCCCAGAAGGAGCCGTAGCCCATGAGGCCCCGGAGGTGGAACACCTCCTGGCCCTTCTTGATGGTGGCCTCGGGGAGCACCACCTCGCCTCGGGAGGAGACGAAGTCGACCAGGGGCGGAGCGCCCGTGTAGGTCTCCGTACCGAGGTAGACGAGTCCAGCGAGGCAGATCGCCGCGACGATCAGGAAGTGGACCCACCAGGTCTTCTTGTCGTGCAGGATTTGCGCGAGGTTCCTCTTCGCGTTGCTCATACTCGACTTCGGCTCCTGCGCCTGTCTGGCGCCCAAAGCAAGGCGGCTCGTCGCCGCTACGGGTTTCCAGTCGGCCCGGGCTCCGGGACTTCCCGGCTTCGTGGAAATCTACGGAGCACCCGGAGCGACGCGCATCGGTCGTTCGGCCGATGCCGGGGGCAGGAAACAGCGCCCCGGTGGATCCTCCTATGACCGCGATCATAGGAAGCCACCGCCCCCTCAGGGCGAGGGGGTGGGCGGCTGGGCGCTCGGGCCGATGCTGCGCACCTGGCCCGTGCGCCAGCGCCGCAGCCCGGCCGGCTGGTAGGCCGCCACGAAGACGCGGCGGTCCGTGCGGCTGCGGTTGCTCCGCGACCCGTGCACCAGGTCGCGGTGGAAGGTGAGGACCGAGCCGGCCGGCAGCTCGACCGGGTAGGGCGTCCCGGGAACCCCACGAACGTCGGTGTACAGGGCGCCGAGCGTCCCCCGGTCCGCGAGGCCCGGAAGGTGCCCGAGCTCGTGGCTGCCGGGGATCACCCAGAGGCAGCCGTTCTCCTCGCTCGCGTCGTCCAGGTAGAAGAGGACGCTCACGATCCGGTCGAGACGCTCGGCTCCGTACGCCCAGTACGGGCTCTCCTGGTGCCAGGGGAAGGGGGCGCCGCCCGGGCGCTTCACGTTGAGCTTGTCGCTGAACAGGCTCAGCGCCTCGCCGCCGAGGACGCTCCGCACGGGACCCCAGAGCCGCGGGTCGTCGACCAATGCCGCGAGGCGCGGGTCGAGGTGGTGGCAGGGCTCCATCGAGCGGACGGCGCGGAGGTCCTCGCGCCACTCCCACTTGATCGTCGAGCCCCGCAGCACCTGGTAGCGCTGGTTGTCGATCTGCTCGATGGGTGTCGTGGGCTCCGCCAGGGCGGCGTCGAGGATCGCCTGGTGCGCGCTCTCGGCGGCCTCGCGCAGCGGCCCGAGCTCGGCCTCGGAGAACACGGACGCGCGCGCGAAGAACCCGAGCTTCCGGAACTGCTCGAGCTCGTCGGGGGTGGCGTCGATCCGGGGGTCCACGGGCGTCCGGGTCCTTCCTGGCCCTGCGCGGGCGCCGCCTCAGAAGGCGCTGCGCGCGCAGCGGAATCCGAGATGGTGCAGGGTGAAGCGAGGCTGGAGGCTCGAGCGGAAGGCGTGACGCACGAAGCCGGCGTAGTTGCGCACGTCCCCGGCGCTGGACGCGCTCCCGCCGCACCAGCCATCCGATTTCCGGTCGCCCGCCTGGCCGCCCTCTTCCGGGGCCTGGAGCGCGGCCTGGCTCTCCTGGAAGTCGGACACCCATTCGAAGAACACGCCGTGCTGGTCGCGCAGCCCGTAGCGATTGGGCGGCGACGTTCCGACGTCGGGGAGCGGCTGCCGGGGACGGCCGTAGAAGGCGAAGGTGCGCTCGCGGATCTCCGCCTCCTCCTCGGGCCCGGCGGGCATGGCGGCCCACTCCCACTCCGCCTCGCTCGGCAGGCGCGCGTCCCGCGCCTGGCAATAGCTGCGGGCCGCGTACCAGGAGACGAACGTGACCGGCTGGCGCGGCCCGGCCTCGGGCCCGAGCTCGAGATCGCCCGCCCAGTGCGAGAGATAGGCGGCGTCCACGACCTCCGGCGCCGCCCGCGAGCGGCGCCAGCGCGGCTGCTCGCGGACGAAGGCCAGGAACTCCTCGTTCGTGACCGGCCGCTCGTCCATCCAGACGGCGTCGACCCAGCGGCTCGCCTGGCCCCCTCCCCGCGAGTGGAAGGGAACGTGGTAGCCGGCGGGGACGAGCCGCATCCCGGGCGGCGTGCTGGACGCCGTCACCGGGGCGGCTGCGAGCCCGAGCACGACCCCGAGCCACGCGATGGCGGTGCGGCAGGGCCTCAGTGGAGTGCCGCCTTCTGCTCCGTGCGGAGCGCCTCGCGCACGAGCGCCACCTCCTCCTCGCGGACGGCGTCGCCCTGGTTGCCGAAGCTCTTGCGCACGAAGGTCAGGACGTCGGCGACCTCGCGGTCCCCGAGGTGCATGAGCGGCGGCATGACGCTGTTGAAGGTCTTCCCGTTCACGACCACCGGCCCGGTGAGGCCCCCGAGGACGATCCGGATCGAGCGCTCCTTGTCCATCAGGTAGTCGCTCTGGGCGAGCGGCGGGAAGACGTCCCCGAGGCCCTGGCCTTCGCTCTGGTGGCAGGTGGAGCACACGGACTGGTACACGGTCTGCCCCCGTGCATGGCTCGCGTCGGGGGAATCGCCGCCCGCGGCGGCGCTGGCGCCGGCCGCCGAGTCGGAGGGCGCGCCCGCCAGGTAGGTCCCCTCCTTCTCGCGCCCGGAGTAGACCAGCCGGTTCTCGGGGCCCTTCACCTGGAGCAGCCCGAGGGTTCCCTTGTGGAAGGTCCGGAAGATCGAGTGATCGACGAGGACGTAGTTGCCCGGCACCTCCGTCGCGAACTCCGCGATGGCGGCGCCACCGGCCGGGATCAGCGTGGTCTGGACGTCGCGATTCACGGTGGGGCTGCCCTCCGGGTGCACCACGTCGAAGATCTCGCCGATCACGTGGAACGAGCTCACGAGGTTCGGCCCCCCGTTTCCGATGAACAGGCGGATCGTCTCGTTCACGTCGGCCTGCAGGGCACCCTCGCCGACCAGCGACCCCTCGCGCCCGTTGAAGAGCACGTAGGAGGGGTCCTCGTCGATCGCGCGCTGCATGTCGAAGGGCTGGTGGCCCGGCTCGCGAAAGTCTCCCTTCGTGTAGAAGTCGCCCTGCACCACGTAGTACTCGCGGTCGACCGGGCGCAGGCCCTCCTCGGGCTCGACCACGATCATCCCGTACATCCCGTTGGCGATGTGCATGCCCACCGGAGCCTCGGCGCAGTGGTACATGTACACGCCGGTGTTCAGGGCCCGGAAGCTGAACTGGGTGCGGTTGCCCGGTGCCGTGAAGGTGCTCGCGGCGCCGCCGCCCGGCCCCGTGACCGCGTGCAGGTCGATGTTGTGGGGCATCGTGTTGTCGGGGTGGTTCAGGAGGTGCAGCTCGACCACGTCGCCCCGCCGCACCCGGATCATCGGCCCGGGCACCGAGCCGCCGAAGGTCCAGAACGTGTACTTCACGCCCTCGGAGATCTCCTTCACGGCCTCGCGCACCTCGATCTCGACGACCACGCGCGCGGGGTGGTCGCGGTTCACCGGGGGCGCCGCGAGCGGCGCCACCCCGAGGCGGGCCTCGACCACCGGCAGCTTCGCAGGGTCGATGTCGGGCAGGGTGGAGGCGGACTCGGAACCGGGCGCGACCGGGGACCCGCAGGCAAGGGCCAGCAGTGCGCTACAGCCATACAACGATCGCAACGCTCGGATCACGGTCGCTCCTCCGTTCGCGCCCCCCGCCTTGGACGAGGAGCCGCCGTGCCGCACAGACGGGAGCACTTCCCCCATGCCCGGGTTATGACGATCGTCATGTCGCTCCACGAGCGTGACCGGCCGAGGCCGTATCCGGCAGGCACTCGGGATTCGAGCGCGCCTCGTCGTGCGGCCGACACCACGCCGATCGCAGGACGGGCCTCATGCGAGACGGCAACGACCAGCATCAGGCGTGATGGCGATAACCCGGAGGAACGGTCGCCTGCGGCCCTGCGGCACATGACGGCGGTCATACCCGCCGGTAGAACCGGTTCTCGACCCTGCCCGGGATGAGCGGATCCGGCGGGCGGGTGGTCGTGGTCGGGGGGGCGGTAGCCGGGCTCATCGGCGCGCTCGCGCTCGCGCGCAACGGCTGGCGCCCGGTGATCCTCGACAAGGATCCGCTGCCGATCCCGACCTCGCCAGACGACGCCTACGACCCCTGGGAGCGGCGCGGCTCGCCCCAGATCCGGCACTCGCACGCCTTCCTGGCGCGGATGCACAACCTGATCCGCGACCGCGAGCCCGAGCTGCTGCGGCGGCTGCTCGCGCTCGGCGCCGAGGAGATCCCGTTCCGCGGACAGGCGCGGGCCTGGTTCCCGGATGCCACCTTCGAGCCCGGCGACGACGACATGGTCCTGCTCGCCTGCCGTCGCGTGACGCTCGAGTGGGCGCTGCGCCAGCACGTGCTCGAGACGGGCCTCGTCGAGTACCACAGCGGCGTCGAGGTGACCGGGCTCGTGGCCGAGAACGGGGCTCCCGGCCCGCCCCGCGTGCGCGGCGTGCGCTTGCGCTCCCGCGGCGGCGAGGAGACGACCCTTCCCGCAGACCTCGTCGTCGACGCGAGCGGCCGCCGCTCGCGCCTGCCCGACTGGCTCGTGGCGATCGGCGCGCCGCGTCCGCAAGAGGTGCGGCAGGCGTGCGGGATCTACTACAGCTCGCGCTTCTATCGACTGCTGCCCGGCGTCGGGCGCCCGGCCCCCGATGCCGTGATCGGCGCCGATCTGGGCTACCTGAAGTGCGGGATCTTCCCGGGCGACGGCGGCACCTTCTCGGTCACGATCGCCGCCGCCCCCGACGACGACCCGCTGCGCGCGATCCTGCGCAAGCCCGGCTTCGAGGCCGTCACGCACGCCCTGCCGCTCGTCGAGCCGTGGGTACGGGCGGACGTCTCGACGCCGATCTCCGACGTCCACGGCATGGCGAACCTGAACGACGTGCGCCGTCACCTCGTGCAGGACGGCGAGCCGCTGGCGCTCGGCCTGGTGGCGATCGGCGATGCGCTGGCGCACGCCAACCCGATCACGGGTCGTGGCTGCACGCTCGCCTGGATCGCCGCCTACGCGCTCGCCGACGCGCTCGCCCGCCACCCCGACGATCCCCGCGCGCTGGCGCTCGACCTCGAGAGCGCGGTCGAGCGCGAGTGCGCGCCCTGGGTGGGCGCGCAGATCGCGCAGGATCGCGACGCCGTGCTCGTCAACCAGGCGCTGCGGCGCGGCGAGGACCCCTACCACTTCGAGCGCGCCGACGGGACGGTCGACCCGGTCGCCTGGGCGCGCAACGTGCTGCGCAACGGGCTGCTGCCGGCGCTGCGCGAGGACCTCCACGTGTTGCGCGCCTTCCTGCGCGTCGTCCACATGCTCGACGATCCGGGCGCGATGACACGGCCGGATGTCGCCTCCCGCGTGCTCGCGGCCCACGCCCGCCGCCACGAGCGCGCCCCCGCCCTTCCAGGCCCGCCGCGGGACGAGATGCTCGCGATCCTGGCGCGAGCCGCCTAGCATCGCGCGCGCGGCCCGAGCTCGCGCACGGATCGAGGAGGCAGGACGCGTGGACACCACCGACGGCGGCGAGCTCTTCGTCCGGGCGCTCGAGAGCGCGGGCATCCGCACGCTCTTCACGCTCCACGGCGGGCACCTCGACGCCATCTACCAGGCCGCGAAGGACCGCGGGCTGCGGCTCGTCGACACGCGCCACGAGCAGGCCGCGGGGCACGCCGCCGACGGCTGGGCGCGCGTCACGGGCCAGACCGGGGTCGCCCTCGTGACGGCCGGGCCCGGCCTCACCGACTGCATCACGGCGATCGCCAACGCCCGGCTCGACTGCGTGCCGACGCTCTTCGTGGCCGGAGCCGCTCCCCTGCGCGACGCGGAGCTGCTGCCGCTCCAGGGCGGCTTCGACCAGCTCGCGCTGGTCACGCCGATCACGAAGTGGGCGCATCGCGTGACCCACACCCATCGCATCCCGGACCTGGTGGCGCAGGCGCTGCGCATCGCACGCTCGGGCCGGCCCGGTCCGGTGTACCTCGAGCTCCCGATCGACGTGCTCTTCGCGCGCACCGACGCCGCCCGGGTGCGGCGGCCCGCGAAGGTCGCCCCCGATGCGCCCCCGGCCCCGCCCGCGGTGGCGGTCGAGCAGGCGATCGCCTGGCTGCACGGGGCGGAGCGTCCCGCGATCGTGGTGGGCGGCGGCGCGCGCTTCGCCGAGGCTGCGGGCGAGCTCACCGCCTTCGCCGAGGAGACCGGGATCCCGGTCTTCTCGAACGGGCGCGGCCACGGCCTCGTGCCCGCCGGACATCCGCTCTGCGGCCGCGGGCTGCCGCATCTCGCCTTCCTCGGCCGCGCCGGCGGGGGCGGCGACGCCGACGTCGTGCTGGTGCTGGGCGCCCGCCTCGGCCTCTTCACCGGACATCCCGCCCACCCGCTGATCCCCGCTGCCGCCCGGCTGATCCAGGTCGACGTGTGCGCCGAGGAGATCGGCCGCAACCGCGACGTCGAGCTCGGCATCGTGGCCGACTGCCGCGAGGCGCTCGTCGCGCTGCGCGCCGCGGCCAAGGGACGGCGCTGGCCCGAGGGTACGGCCTGGCAGCAGGCGGTGCGGGGCGTGCGCGAGGGGCACCGGATGCTCTTCGCGCAGGCGCTCGCGAGCGAGAGCGGGCCGGTCCACCCCTATCGCCTCGTCAGCGAGATCGTGAAGCGCCTGCCGCAGGACGCCATCGTGACGGCGGACGGCGGCGAGACGGCCTCCTGGATGGAGATGGTGGCGGAGGTCCACGCGCCGGGGCGCTTCCTGTCGCACGGCTACCTCGGCTGCCTCGGCACCGGCCTGCCCTTTGCGCTGGCGGCCCAGGTGGCCCATCCCGGGAGCCCGGTGCTCTGCATCGTGGGCGACGGCTCGGTCGGCCTCAACTTCGCCGAGTTCGACACCTTCGTGCGGCACGGGCTCCCGATCGTGACGGTGATCGCCAACGACGGCCAATGGGGCATGTCGGCGCACGGCCAGGAGCTGCTCTTCGGCCCCGGCCGGCGCGTGGTGACGGACCTCGCCCCGACCCGCTACGACCTCGCGGCCGCCGGCTTCGGCTGCCACGCCGAGCACGTCGAGAGCCCGCGCGAGCTCGGGCCGGCGCTCGAGCGGGCCTTCGCGAGCGGCAAGCCGGCCTGCGTGGACGTGCGGGTCGACCCGGCCGTGATCGCGCCGATCACGCTCGCGATGGTGGGCGCGGCGCGGGCGCCGTCGGGAGGGGCCGCGCCGGCACAGGGCGTCCGGATCCCGTACTACGGGGATCTCGACGCGTAGCCGCAGCTCCCCCTCGCGCGTGCGAAGGCGCGCGTCGTCGCCCTGCCCTCCGATCTCCGCCGGCTCACCGGCCTGCCGGCTGCTATCCCTGCCCGGCTGGAGCGAGGATCCAGCCGAGGGGGGGCGATGGTCGCTGGCGGTCCGGGCCTGCGCGTGGCGCTCTACGCGCACGACGCCATGGGGCTCGGGCACCTGCGGCGCAACCTCGCGATCGCCCGGGCGCTCGCCGAGTCGCCGCTCGGCGCGTCGGTGCTGGTCGTCTCGGGCGTGCAGGAGGCCGGCGTCCTCGAGCTCCCGCCGCGCACCGACTGCCTCACCCTGCCCTCGCTCGCGAAGGAGGGGGACGGCCGCTACCGGTCGCGATCGCTGGCACTCGGGCTCGGCGAGCTGACGGGTCTCCGCGCGCGCACGATCGCCGCGGCGCTCGAGGCCTTCGCGCCCCGCTTGCTGATCGTGGACAAGCGCCCGCTCGGCGTGGAGGGGGAGCTCGCACCCGCGCTCGCGACGCTTCGCCGCCGGGGCGGCACGCGTTGCGTGCTCGGGCTGCGCGACGTCCTCGACGAGCCCGCCGCCGTCGAGCGCGAGTGGCGCGCCGATCGCGCCACCGAGGCGGTGCGCGCCCACTTCGACGCGATCTGGGTGTACGGCGACCGTGCCCTCTACGACCCCCTCGCCGAGTACCCGGTCACCGCCGGGCTCGCGGACCTCGCCTCCTTCACGGGCTACCTGGCGCCGCGCTGGCAGGCGCCGGCGCCCGCGGCAGCGCGCGCGCACCGCGCGCGGCTCGGTATCCCGGAGGGCCGGCTCCTGCTCTGCCTCCTGGGCGGCGGACAGGACGGCTTCCCGGTGGCCTGGAGCTTCGCCCACGCGCGGATCCCCGAGGACGCCGTGGGCGTGATCGTGACGGGGCCCTTCCTGCCACCCGACGCGCGCAGGCGTCTGGAGGCGCAGGCGGACACGCATCCCCGCCTGCGCCTCATCGAGTTCGTGAAGGACGTCGCTCCGCTCGTGTGCAGCGCCGACCGCATCGTCGCGATGGGGGGCTACAACACCGTGTGCGAGGCGCTCGCGGCGCGCAAGCCGCTGCTCGTCGTCCCGCGCGTGCGTCCGCGCAGCGAGCAGTGGATCCGCGCCGAGCGCCTGCGGGCGCTCGGGCTCGCCGAGGTCCTGGCGCCGGAGGCGCTCACCCCCGAGCGCATCACGGGCTGGCTCGCCGCGGCGCTCGCGCCGCCCGATCCGAGCGCGATCGACCTCGCCGGACTCGAACGCGTCCCCGAGCAGGCCCGCGCGCTGCTCGCGACGCCGGCGCCCGCCCGCCACCGCAGCCGCCGCGCGGCGTGGCGCGGCGCTTCCGCCTGACGCGCCGGCGCCCGCCCGCGCCGGGCACGCGCCAGCTCACTCGATCCCGAGCAGCCGTGCTCCGTTCGCCCACAGGATCCCGTGTCGCGCCTCCGGACGGCCTTCCGTCGCGATCAGCACCTTCGCCACGCTGATCGCCGGGTGGTAGAACGGCCAGTCCGAGCCGTGCACGATGCGGGTGGTGTCACCGGCCTCGACCATGCGGCGCACGCTGGCGAGCGACTGGCTCGAGGTCTCGAGCCACACGTTCGGATACCGGCGCTGCAGCGCAAGGGCCTGCTCGAACTGGCGGGCGCCCGCGTGGCCGAGCACGAAGGTCGTGCGCGGATGCCCGGCGATCGGCGCCTCGTACCAGCGCACCTGGTTCAGGTGCCGGCCCAGGCGCGGCTCGATGCCCGCCGGCCCGCAGTGCCAGAACACGGCCATCTCGCGCTCGCCGCACATCCCGTAGAGCCGGCGTGCGCGGCGGGCGTCGGGGCGCACGAGCTGGACGCCGGGGTGCACCTTCACCCCGCGCGCGCCCTGCGCGAGCTGGCCGTCGAGCCGGCGCTCGGCGTCGCGTGCGAAGGGGTGCACGGAGCCGAACGAGAGCAGGCGTCCGGAGTGGGCGCGGGCCTGGGCCAGCGCCGTGTCGGCGTTGCGGGAGAGCACCGGGTAGTCGATCGGCAGCAGGAGGGCGGCGCGGATCCCGGTCTCGTCCATCTCGCGCAAGAGGTTTGGGGCGGTGTGGGTCGCGCGCATGCCGCGCGGGCCGAGGCTTCGCCAGGTGAGGTCGCGGGTGAGCTCCCGCACGTGCTCGCGCGTCATGTTCTGGTTCGCGTAGACGTCGAGGTCGAGGCCGCAGCAGCTCGGGAGGTAGTGCTGCGTCTCCGGGTGGAGCCGCTCCAGGTCCACGCTCGGCGGGCGGCCGAAGGAGAGCGCCAGGTGCGTGTGCAGGTCGGCGATCGGGCCGACGCTGCGGTCGCGCAGCACGAGCCGGCCCTCGTCGCTGCGCGCGAACCAGGGCAGCGCGGCGAGCCCGAGCAGCGAGGGAAAGCGCGTCGGCAGCGGTGTGGACATCCGGAGACCGTAGCCCGCGGAGACGCTTCGCTTCAGGCCGCCCCGCCGTAGCCGCCCGGCGCTTCGGGGGAGGCGTACCAGGCGGCGAGATCCGGCTCGTCGTGGTTCTGCCAGGGATGGAAGTCGCGCCGGAAGTAGTCGCGGACCAGGCGGAGCTGCGGGCCCATGGCCTTGCGGTTCAGCTCCCGCGCCTGCTCGCGCATGGAGCCGGTGACGGGCGTCGGGTCCTCCCGCATCATGCGCCGCGTGATCTTCACGAAGGGGAGCGTGAGGAGCAGGGCGGCCGTGAGCGCGGAGGTCACGCGCAGCAGGTAGCCGCCGCCGACCTCGCGGAAGAGGTCGAAGGCAACCGCCTTGTGCTCGAGCTCCTCGACCGCGTGCCATCGCCAGAAGCGCAGCATCTCGGGGTGCATGGCGCGCGCGATCGCCGGCTCGAGGAAGAGCATGTGCGCGCCGGTGGCGGTCAGGTGCTCGAGGAAGACCGTGACGCCGAGCTGCATCTTCCGGGGCAGCCACCGCTGCAGCCGGGCCATCACGCGGTCGGCGTAGGCGATCTCGCGCTCGACGCGGACGCCGAAGCGCGCGAGCGAGGCGTTGAAGTCGTTGTGCGCCCGCGTGTGCAGGGCCTCCTGCTGGACGAAGGCGCGGATCAGCTCGCGCAGCTCCGGATCCTCCGCGCGGTCCGCGTAGTGCTGCACGGACCGGATGAAGAAGCGCTCCCCGGGCGGGATCAGGATCGAGAAGGCGTTCTCGGTGTGCGTGAGGATCGGGTTGTCCCCGAACCAGTACTGGGGGATCCGGTCGAGACCTTCGAAGTCGAAGCGCCGCGGCTGGATCGCGACGCCGTCGGGAAGGCGCGCGGACCGCGCGGCCGGGAGGGTCACCGTGAGGGGCATGGCGGGCGTCTCCGATCGGGCGCGTCGAAGGAAGGGGCGCTGCGGGAAGTCGATCGGCTGTCGGCCCCGCTGTCAAGACCGGGGGGCCGCGGGCCGGGGCTCATGCGCCGAGCGACGCTGCGAGCGGAGCACCGGTCGGGCCCGGCACCGGCTCGCCGTAGGAGGCCCGCAGCGCGGGCCGCGCGAGCACGGCGGCGAGACCGACGTCGTGGACGTTGCCGAACGAGGGCCCGCGGCGAGCCGTGTAGACGTTGCCGGCGTAGTCCACCGTGAGCGGCCGCACGCGCTGCACCGGCGCGACCCTCCCGCCGAGGATCTGCCCGAAGGGGTGGCAGAAGAACAGCGTCCTTGCCGAGGTGGAGAGCGCCGCCAGCCGCACGAGGGCGTCGGCGTAGAGCCCGGGGTCGAGCGCCTGGCGGCCGTCCCGGGTCTCGCACGGGGAATACGACAGGAAGTGGCAGCCGGCGGCGACGAGCCGCTCGACGAAGGCCCGGCTCGTCGCCTCGCGCCAGTTGTCCGACCGCAGCGTGACGCTGGCCCCGCACATGCCCCGGCCGTAGCGGCGGTAGGCCTCGACGGCTTCGCACGCGCGCTCGAAGCTGCCGCGCGGGCGGATCCGCTGGTGGGTCTCCGGAAGGCCCTCGAAGGACACGAGCAGGGACAGGTTGCGCAGCGCGCCGAGCTCGCGGCCGAGCTCCGGCCCGATCCCCGGCTCGCCGCTGGTGCAGATCAGGAAGCGCGTGCGCGGGTGATCGCGCACGAGCTCGACGTTGCGCTCCACGACCGAGCCGTCGAGGGGCTCGCCGCCCACCAGGCAGACGAAGGCGAGCGGCAGGCGCCCGGCGTCCGCGAGCAGGCGGTCGAGCGTGGCGCGGTCGAGCTGGAGATGCCGGCGGCGGTCGGCGGCCGGCACGTAGCAGTCGGCGCAGGCGCCCTCGCAGTAGCTCGACGTCTCGAGGAAGAGGGCCGTCGGGAGCCCCGCGTCGGGGCCCGAGAGCCGGCGCCGCAGCCACCGGCGCAGCTCGTAGGCGAGATGGAAGCGCAGGACCCCGGCGTCGATCTCGCGCGCCATCCGCGCCAGGCTCGGTCCGCGGAAGCGGGGACGCCTCCAGTCCCCGGCCGGCGGGCCCGCAGGGACGGCACGCGCGGCTTCGCCCGCACGCATCAGCGCCTCACCCGAACCCCGGCCGGCCGCGATCACCCTCGTCACGCTCCAAGCCCCGCCCACCTTCGTGTCGGCCTTTGTATGAGGGATGGGACCCCGGGGGTATGACTGTCGTCATAGCTCGCGGCGCCCCCTCAGCGCGGCTTCAGCTGCTCGAGCATCGCCGCCATCTTCTGGTGCATCAGGTTCACGGCCTGGAGGGGGCGGACCATCACCTTGAACTCGACGATCCGGCCCGCGTCGTCGCAGGTGATCATGTCGACGCCGTTCACGGTCTTGCCGTCCACCGTGGCCTCGAACTCGAGCACGGCGTGGCGGCCCGACAGGACCTCCTTCACGTAGCGGAGCTTCGCCTCGGGAACGCCGCCCTCGAGCCCGCGTCCGTCTCCCTCGCCGCGGAAGGTGGCCCCCGCCGCCTCGAGATAGAGCCTGGTGATCGCCTTGCCCTTCTGGGGCGTGAACACGATCGGCGAATGGAAGACACAGTCGTCGGCCAGGAGCTCGTCGAGGCCGCCCGGGAGCTCCCCGCGGACGATGCGATGCCAGACCTCGATGGTCTTCTCGATCATGCCTGGAAGCTCCTCCTCACACTCTCCCGGGCCCGGCGATCCGTACGGTCGCGAGGCCCGGCTCGTGACCGACCCGACGGTGACCGATCTCACGGCCCGGCGCCCGCCGGGAGGGCTCAGAGCGATCGGACTCGTCGTCGCGCCTTGCATCTGGCCTACCGGCGACGGCGCGCTGCTCGGTCGCCGATTCCCTCACAGGCTCTCAGGCCGGCAGCGCGTAGCGGAGCACGGCCACGAAGTGGCAGGCGCTCCCGCCGAGCACGAAGAGATGCCAGACGGCATGCCCGTAGCGCAGGCGCTCCCAGGCGTAGAACGCGATGCCCGCGGTGTAGAGCAGCCCGCCGGCGAGGAGCCAGGCCAGGCCTGCCGCCGGCAGATGCTCGGTCATCGGCCGGATCGCGACGATCCCGAGCCAGCCCATGGCGACGTAGAGCACGGTCGAGAGGCGGGGACCACGAACCCCCAGGAGCAGCTTCGTCACGACGCCGGCCGCCGCGAGGCTCCAGACGACCCCGAAGAGCGTCCAGCCCCAGGCCCCGCGCAGGACGCCCAGCGTGAAGGGCGTGTAGGTGCCCGCGATCAGGAGGTAGATCGCGGCGTGGTCCACCACCTGCAGGGTCCCCCGGGTCGGGGTGCGCGGCCAGGCGTGATAGGTCGTCGACGCCGCGTAGAGCGCCACCAGCGACGCGCCGAAGACGCTCGCGCCGGCGACCTCGAGGGCATCACCGCGGCCCGCTGCGGCCAGCACCAGGACGGGCAGACCGACGAGGCTCGCCAGCAGGCCGAGCCCGTGGGTGACGCTGTTGGCGACGTCCTCCCCTCGCAAGGCGCCGCCTCTAGGCGGCCAGCGGAGGCGTGCGCTTCAGCACCTCGAGAGCGTCCCGGCGCACGTGCCCCTGGGCCATCTCGTCGTGCAGCATGGCCTCGCTCACGATGCCCTGGTCGAGGCACTCGCGCAGCAGGCCGAAGAAGAGCTGCTCCTGGCGGGGGTCGGGGTGCGGCGCGTAGTGCTTCGGACGGCCGTCCCGCCCGAGCAGCCGCTTCACCGGCCGGATCCAGGTCGCCGGCTCGTTTGCCCGCACCGGGCGCGGGGACGGCTCGAACTCGAGCGGCAGCCCGGTCTTCCAGGGCTGGGTCTGGCGCTTCGTGTTGTGGATCAGCCGGGTGGCCGGCGTCAGGCGATCGAAGTCGTTCCACTCGTCCTCGAAGAGCCCGATCGAGTCGCTCGGCTCGAGCTTCAGGCAGATCCAGTCCTGGTAGTCGCGCTCGCCCTCGAAGAGCTCCGCGAAGTCGTGCTCGCAGCGCCAGTGCCGCAGGCGCGCGCAGTCGAGCAGCATGACGCTGCTCGCCCGGCCGCCGGCCTCGCCCTTCGACTTGGCGCGCATCCGGCACAGGATGGCCTTGCCCTGCATGTCGCGGGTCAGGAGCTCGGTCACGTCCCCCACGGCGAAGACGTCGGGGTCGACCACCAGGGCGCGCCCCTGGTAGCCCATCCGCTCCGGCGGAAGGAAGCGCAGGGGGGTGAAGGACTGGAGGTCCTCGAAGCGCCAGACCACGCGCCGGCCGTTGCGCAGGAAGGTCTGGCCCTCCCGCGCGCGCAGGAAGGCGTGGTCGCGGGCGTCGAGGATCTGGACGTCGAAGGCGCCGGGGTCGCGCGCGTTCCGGCGCATCGAGTACTGCGACACCAGCGCACCCACGTACTGGCGGTGGTTGGTGTGGACGAAGATGCAGGGCTTGTCGGACACGGTCCCTCCCGGTGTGCGGGCGGCGCCTCAGCTCGGGATCTCGATGTTGATCGTCAGGGTGCGCCGCATGCGTTCGCGGTCGGGTGCGGTCATCGGCCGCACCGAGTGGAGCGAGTTGAAGGTCTTCACGAAGATGACGGCCTGGTTCGGCTCGAAGGCGAAGGTGTCGAGCACGGTCACCTCGTCGAAGGAGAGCTGCGCGTTGCGCCGGTTGAAGATCCGGGTGTCGTCCTTGGGGCGGTTGATGTCGGTGCCGCCTCCCCAGGCGTGATCCCACTCCCCCTCCTCGAGCACCGAGACCACCAGCGTCACCACCTTCTGGACGCCGTCGGTGTGCGGGAGGATGTGGCCGCCGCGGGCCGGCATCATGGAGAGCTCGAAGCGCGAGTGCAGCTCGAGCGAGCTCGTGCGCGAGCCGCCCCGCCAGGCGTCCGCGAGCCGCCGGAGCAGCAGGACGCTCCGTTTCTCGCCGAGATCGAAGCCGAGATCGACGTGGCGCTCGGCGAGCGCGGCGAGCACGCCCCGCACGAAGCGGTCGCTCTTGATCCAGCCGTGGAGCTCGCGCCAGAAGGGGTCGCTCGTCATGAGGTCGCGGTACTGGTCGCCGTTGAAACGCTCCGAGAGCGTGAGCTTGTCGCCGACCTTGGAGAGCGAGGTGAAGCGCTCGCGCGACGGCCATGCGGAGAGCAGCGCGCGGTAGTCCGCCGGATCCATCAGCGGGCGCGCAAGGCCGATCGGGAAGGGGTCGTAGCGCAGGCGCAGGTGGTCGTAGTGGAAGAAGTCCTTCATGGCATCCTCCGGCTCGCTGCGGATCGGATCTCGGGGGGTGTGAGCGAGGAGGTTTGCGCTTCGCTCGCAGGTTCCTATGACGACGGTCATATCCCAGCGCGGGAGGGGCTCCCACGTTCCGCCGCAGGAGGAGACACGCAGGGTGGGAACGGTGAAGTTCGGCGACAACCGCACGGCGGCGCTCCGGGCCCGGTTCCGGCAGACGAGGCAGTACCAGGTGGCCGCCGTGGCACCCGCGGGTGGCGCGCTCTTCCTGCTCGTCAAGGCGCCCCGCTACTCGGTCGACCTGGGTCTCCTCCCGATCCTGCTCGGCGCGGCGTTCCTGCTCGGGGTCGCGGTGGTCTTCTCCTGGGTCAACTGGCGCTGCCCCGCGTGCCGCAGGCACCTCGGTCCGCGTTGGAATCCCCACCACTGCATGGCCTGCGGGTTCATCCTCCGGCCGCGTTAGACCCCGCCGCTCGGACTACGCCCCGCCGGGCCGGAGCTCGGCCGCGAGCCCGCGGGCGATCCGGGTCGCGAGGGCCATGATCGTGAGCTGGGGGTTGAGCCGCGTCGAGCCCGGCAGGAGGCTCGCGTCCGCGACGATCACGCTCGGGGCGTGATGGAGCCGTCCCGCGGGGTCGGCGGCGCCGCGCGACGCATCGGCCGCCATCCGCGCCGTGCCCATCGGATGGAAGGCCATCATCTCGAAGTCCGCCGCGCGCAGGGAGGCGCGCCCGAGCGCCTCCGCCTCCGCGGCCGAACGCAGGACGGGCGCCTGGCGCACCCCCGGGTAGACCTCGCGTGCGCCCGCGGCGAACCAGATGCGCGCGAGCAGCGACACGGCCCGCTGCATGCGGCGCACGTCGTCGCGGCCCATCCGGTACCAGGCGAAGCCGCGACCGCCCGTGGTTCGACCCTCGCTGGTGTCGCTGATCAGGGCGCCGAACGACGCCAGGTGGTCGACGGCCTGCATGCGCTCGGCGTGCGCCCGCCCGGCTCCGGGCACGGTGGCCGCGAGCAGGTCGGGCGGCACCCAGATGCCCTGGAGCACGATGCCCTCGTCCTCGAAGTCGCGGACCTGGAGGCTCTGGGGCACGCCCTCCCAGGCGCGCACCGGCTCGTCGAAGCGCGCCGCCACGCGCGACGCCGGGTGCAGGCGGAGATGCCGGCCTACCGGCGATCCGCGCGGCGCGAGCCCGCTGCGCGCGAGCAGGCCGGGCGTGAGGAGGGCCCCCGCCGCCACGACCACGCGCGGCGCCGCCACGCGCAAGGTGCCGACCGGCCGATCCTGCCCGTCGAGGCGGGTGGCGACGACGCCCGCCGCGCGGCCGTGCTCGAGCTCGATGCGCTCGGCGCGGGCGCGCAGATGGAGCCGCGCGCCCGCTGCGAGCGCGCGCGGCATGTAGGAGACGTCGGTGGACTGCTTGGCGCGCCGCGGGCAGCCGAAGGCGCAGACGCCGGTGCCTCGACACCCGACCGCGTTGCGGGGGAGCGGCTCCGTGTGCAGCCCGAGCGCCTCCGCCCCGCGGCGCACGAGCCGGGCTCCGGGGCCGAGCAGGGCCTCGGGCACGCGCGACACCGAGAGCACCTCCTCGACCCGCGCGTACTCGGCGTCGAGCCCGCCGTCGGCGAGGCCCCGGACGCCGGTCTCGCGCTCCCAGCGCGCGAGCACCTCGGCGGGCGCGCGCCAGCAGGTGCCCGAGTTGATCGCCGTCGTGCCGCCCAGGGTCCGGCCGATCGGGACCCCGATGAAGGCGTTGCCGAAGGCGCCCGTCATGCCGCCGTTGCGGTAGAGCGCGCCGATCCGCGCGAGGGGGCCCAGGCGCGGCGCGAGCCGCGCCGGGTCGTCGCCCTCCTCGAGCACGACGACGTCGATCCCCGCCGCCGCGAGCTCCGCCGCCACCACCGCGCCGCCCGCCCCCGTGCCGATCACCACGACCTCGGCGCGCTCCTGGACGTCGCCCGGGCGCTCGGGATCGGGGCTCACGGCGCGACCCCGGCGCGCGGGGCGGCAAGCGGCTCGTCGAGCGGCACGCGGTCGAGCGGGTCGGGATAACCCAGGGCCCGCAGCAGCTCGGGCTCCCCGTAGATCTGCGGCAGCGCGAGGAGCTTGAGCAGCGCCACGCCCTCCCGGCGTCCCGGCAGGCGCGAGTGCTCCCATGCCTCGAGCACGCGCACCCGGTCCTCGAGCGCGAGCTTCGAGAAGCGGCGCAGCCAGACGGGAGGCAGCACGAAGGGCGAGAGCTCGAGCGCGCAGAGCAGCGCGCGTACCCCGGCGAGCCCACCGGCGCCGCGCGCGAAGTCCTCGACCGCCGCCGTCCACGCGGCCGGGTCGGCATCGCGCGGGATCGCTCCCGCACCGGGGGGCGCCAGCGCCTCGAGCGCCGCGCGCAGCACGCGCCGGCCGCGGGCCCCGAGGGCGGGAGCCGCGCTCGGCCGGGGCGCGTGGAGCTCCGCGGCGAGCTGCGGGGCCGCCAGCCAGATCCCGGCGACCCCCGCGGCGATCGCGCCGTCGACCAGGAAGTTCGCGAGGTAGGGGAAGGCCGGCGCGACGCCGTGGTAGGCCGCGAGGGCCCCCAGCGACGAGCTCGCCTTGCCTGCGAAGAGCAGCGCGAGATACGGGCGCGCGTGCGCGAGGTCGCGCTGCGCGAGCCAGGCGAGCAGCGTCACCAGCACCATGTACGCGACCGCCAGCGCGAGCCACAGGCGCGCACCGGTCGCGGGCGTCGGTGCGAAGTCGCCGAGCCAGGCGCCCGCGGCGTCGAGCCCGCGGATCGTCGCGTCCGGGGCCAGCGCGAACTGCGTGCCGACCAGCGCGAAGGAGAGCGCCAGGAGCCGCAGTGCCAGGAGCGCGAGCTTCGTCGACATGCCGGGATCTCCTCGGAACGGGCGCTGCGCCGCCGTCCTCCCGATCATAGGCCGGCGCGGAGGATCCGGGTCGGGCGGGGACCCGGGCGCGATACAGTCGCGCCCGGCAGGCGCCGGCGCGAGGCCCGAGGAGCAGGGGGAGGAGCGGGTGGACGGCGGGCAGGATGGCGCGCTCGGGGGCTCGAGGGTGCTCGAGCTCTGCGACGAGACGGGCGCGGGCTGCGGCAAGCTCCTGGCCGACCTCGGGGCCGACGTGATCAAGATCGAGCCCCCGGGCGGCGACGCGAGCCGCCGGATCCCTCCCTTCTGGGGCGGCGAGGCCGGCGCCGACCGGAGCCTTCCCTTCCTCTACGCCAACACGAACAAGCGCAGCCTGACGCTCGACCTCGGGCGGGCCGCGGACCGCGCGCGCCTGCGAGGCCTCGCCCGCGGCGCCGCGCTCGTCGTGGAGACCTTCCCGCCCGGCCATCTCGACGCCCTGGACCTCGGCTGGGAGGCGCTGCGCGCGGACAACCCGCGCCTCGTGCTGACCTCGATCACCGGCTTCGGGCAGACCGGGCCGCGGCGCGCCTGGCGCTCGTCGGACCTGGTCGCGAACGCGCTCGGTGGCGCGCTCCAGGTGATCGGAGAGGCCGACGACCCGCCGGTGCGGCTGGCCGGCCGGCAGGCCCACGTGGCGGCGTCCCTGGTGGCCGCCTCGGCGAGCCTCGTCGCGCTGCTCCACGCCGTGCGCACCGGCGCGGGGCAGCACGTCGACGTGTCGGTGCAGGAGGCGGTGGCCTCGGTGTCGCACATCTGTGGGGCCGGGAAGTTCCTCGACGACGGCATCCTGCCCCGGCGCGCCGGTGCGGGGCTCTTCGCTTCGGTGCCCTCGGGCATCTACCGCTGCCGGGACGGGCTCGCCTACCTGATGGTGAACCGTCCCGGGCACTGGCAGGCGCTGGCGCGCTGGGTTGCCGAGGTGACGGGCGTCCAGGAGATCCTCGATCCCCTCTTCGAGGGCCCCTCCTCGCGGCGCATCCCGTACCGCGAGCTGATCGACCTGTGGCTCGTGGAGCTCGCCGAGCGCTTCAGCGTCGACGAGCTCTACCGCGAGGCGCAGACCCGCCACCTCGCCTGCACGCCGCTCCAGGGGGCCGGCGCCGTGATCGCGGATCCGCAGCTCGCCGCGCGCGGCTTCTTCGTCGCGGTCGAGCACGCCGGCCGCGGCTGCCTGCAGATGCCGGGCGCGCCCTATCGGCTCTCCGAGACGCCGTGGGCGGTGCGCCGGCCAGCGCCGCAGCCGGGCGAGCACGACGCCGAGCTGCGGCGCGAGGAGGCCGCCCGCGACGGCTCGGCGCTCGAGCTGGGCCCCCCGGCGCATCCGACACCGGAAGGCGTCGATCTCCCGGGATCCGGCCCGGCGCCGCCGCTCGCCGGCCTGCGCGTGGTCGAGTTCTCGGCCGCGATGGCGGGGCCCTGGATCGGCCGCCTCCTCGCGTGGTGCGGCGCCGACGTGATCCGGGTCGAATCGCACCGGCGCCCCGACGTGGTGCGCCAGTACGTCCCGCCCCGCGAGCCCGAGCGCGGCATCCAGCCCCGGCTCTCGCCCTGGTTCACCGACTGGAACGCCGGCAAGCGCTTCGTGGCGCTCGACCTCACCCGTCCCCGCGCGGTCGAGCTGGCCCGGCGGCTCGTCGCCACGGCGGACGTGGTGGTCGAGAACCAGAGTGCGGGCGTGCTCGACAAGCTCGGGCTCGGCTGGGAGGCGCTGCGCCGGGTCCGGCCCGAGCTGGTGATGCTCTCGAGCTCCGGCTACGGCCGGACGGGGCCCTGCTCCCGCTACGTCACCTGGGGGCCCAACATCGAGGCGCTCTCCGGGCTGGCGCGTCTCTCCGGCTTCCCGGAGCGCGACTGCGCCGTGACCCAGTTCGCCTATCCGGATGCGATCGCCGCCCTGCACGGCCTGGTCGCCGTGCTGGCCGCGCTCCACTTCCGCGCGCGGAGCGGACGCGGCCAGCACGTCGACCTCGCGCAGTACGAGGCGGCCGCGGCCGCGATCGGCCCCGTGCTGCTCGAACGGCTCGCGAACGGTCACGAGCCCGAGCGGCTCGGCAACCGCTCGCTGCGCGCCGCGCCCCACGGCGTCTACCGCTGTGCCGGCGACGACCGCTGGTGCGCCGTCTCCGTCTCCGGCGACGGCGAGTGGGCGCGCCTGTGCGCCGTGCTCGCGCGCGAGGACTGGGGCCGGGACGCGCGCTTCGCAACCCACGCGGCGCGCCTCGCCCACGCCGCGGCCCTCGACCGCGAGCTGGAGCGCGCCACGGCCGGGCGCGACGCCTTCGAGCTGATGCACGCGCTCCAGGCGGCGGGCGTCGCGGCCGGGGTCGTGCAGACCGCGGCAGACCTGCTCCGCGACCCCGGGCTCCTCGCGCGCGGCTTCTTCGAGGAGATCGAGCACATGGTCCGGGGCCGCGTCGTCGCGACCGGCGTGCCGCTCGGCCTGCGCGGCACCCCGGGCCGCAGCGGCCGCGCGGGGGCGCGCGTCGGCGAGGACAACGACGCGGTGCTGCGCGGCCTGCTCGGCCTCGACGCGCGTGAATACGCCGCGGGCGTCGCCGACGGCGCGATCGAGCCGGCCGAGGAGCCCGCCTAGCGCGGCCTCGAGCGGAGCCCGCCGCTCATCCCTCGAGCGCCTCCGCCACGAGCTCGGCCAGGTCCGCGGTGCGGACGCGCCGCTCGGGATCGAGGGTGTTGCGCGCATCCTCGAGCATCTGCAGGCAGAACGGGCAGCCGAGCGCCAGGGTCTCCGCGCCCGAGGCCTGCACCTCGGCGAAGCGCAGGTGGCTCGGCCGGCGCGGCGCCGGACTGGCCATCCAGGCGTGCCCGCCGCCGGCGCCGCAGCACAGCGAGCGCTCGCGGCTGCGCGCCAGCTCCACCGGCGCCCCCTCCTCCGCGACGGCGTCGAGGACGGCACGCGGCGCGTCGAACACGCCGTTGTGTCGACCGAGGTAGCACGGGTCGTGGAAGGCGACGCTGCCGATCCGCCGGCGCAGCGGGAGCCGGCCCTGCGCGATCAGCTCCGCGATCAGCTCCGTGTGGTGGCGCACCTCGAAGCGGGCACCGAAGGCCGGGTACTCGTTGCGGAACGCGTGGAGGCAGTGCGGGCAGGACGCGACCACCCGCTCGACGCCGTGGCGCACGAAGGCCTCGAGGTTGGACCGGACGCAGGACTGGAAGGTGAGTTCGTCCCCGACGCGGCGCGCGGGGTCACCGGTGCAGCGCTCCTCCGATCCGAGCACCGTGAAGTCGACGCCGGCCGCCTGCAGCACCCGGACCAGGGCGCGCGTCACCTGCACGTTGCGGTCGACGAGCGCGCCCGTGCAGCCCACCCAGAGCAGCCACTCGGCGCGCTCGCCACGGCGCAGGAGCTTCACGTCGAGGCCCTGGAGCCAGGCTTCCCGGTCGAGCGAGCTGCCACGCCAGGGATGGCCGCGGTCCTCGAGGCTGCGCAGCATCTGCTGGGCCTCGTCCCCGAGCCGCGACTCCGTCATCACGAGGTGGCGGCGCATGTCGACGATCTTCGGCACGTGCTCGATGTGGACCGGGCACGCCTGCTGGCAGGCGCCGCAGGTGCGGCAGTCCCAGAGCTCCGCGTCGAGCACCGCCGGCGCGGCGGCCCCGGGTGCGCCGTCGCCCACGAGCGGGGGCAGCTCCAGCGCCCCGGCGTCGTCGCCGCGGCTGCGGGCGGCCAGCAGCGAGGGGCCCACGGCGTCGCGGTGCTGCTTCAGGTCGAGGATCAGCTTGCGCGGGCTCAACACGCTGCCCGACAGGCTCGCCGGACACACCGCCTCGCAGCGCCCGCACTGGGTGCAGGCGTCGAGATCCGCCAGATCCTTCCACGAGAAGCCGTCCACCCGGCCGACCCCGAGCGTCGCCAGCGCGTCGGGATCGCGCTCGAGCGTCGCCTCGATGTCGGGATGGGCGAGCGTGCCGCTCGAGCCGAGGTTGCGCAGGAAGACGTTGAGCGGCCCGTAGACGAGGTGGTCGAGCTTGGAGTGGCCGATCCAGCCGAGGAACACGAAGGCGCTCGCCGCGTGCAGCCACCAGCCCGCGCGGTGCAGCGCGCGAAGCGTCCCGGGATGCAGGCCCGCGAGCGCGTGCGCCGCGAGCCAGCCCCCGGGCGACCAGTACGCCAGCGGCTGGCCGAGCTCGGTCACCGCGATGCGGGCCCCCTCGATGAGGAAGCCCTGCACGTAGAGGACGAAGAGGAAGCCGAGCGCGAGCCAGTCGCCGCGGCGGGTGGGCAGGTGCGCCGGGCGCGTGACGGCGCGGCGCCACGCGAAGACGCCGAGCGCCACGAGGCCCACGAGGCCGGCGCTGTCGCTCACGAGCGAATAGCCGAGATAGAACGGGCCCGCGAGCAGGTGCCAGCCGCTCCACTCCTGGACGGCGATCAGGAGCGACGCCACGAAGAGCAGCACGAACGACACCGAGAGCGTGAAGTGCGCGCCGCCCGGGATGCGCACCCCGCGCAGCCGCCGCTGCGCGACGGCGTCGACCGCGACGCCGCGCAGCCGCTCCCACAGGCGATCCCACCGCGCCGCCGGAGCGCCGAGCCGCCACCGCTGCACGTGCCGCAGCACCCCGAGCACGAGCGCGACGCCCGCGAGGGCGGCCAGCAGGTAGATCCAGCCCCCGCCCTCGATGTTCCAGTAGATCTCGCGCGTCGCCGTCATGGGACGCCAGTTTGCCGTCGCTGGCGCGCGATGCTACCCCGAGTGCCCGATCCCGTGACCCGCGAGGCGACGATGCCCTCCAGCCGAGCGCCCGTGCGCGAGCTCCTGCGCGAGATCGGGCGCTGGCAGAGCGAGGGCGAGGAGGTGGCCCTCGCGACGCTCGTTCGCGTCGACGGCTCGGCGCCGAGCGGGCCGGGCGCGCGTCTGGCCTGCACGCGCGGCGGCCGCATGGCGGGCTCGGTCGGCCCCGGCTGCGTCGAGAGCGACGTCTTCCTGCGCGCCCTCGAGGTGCTCGGGGAGGGGGCGCCGGCGCGCGCGCGCTATGGCATCGCCGACGAGACGGCGCTCGAGATCGGCCTGTCCTGCGGCGGCTCGATCGAGCTCCTGATCGAGCCCTTCGCGGCGGACGAGGCGTGGCGTGCCCTCGTGCGGGCGGTCGAGGCCGAGCGGCCCGTCGCGCTCGCGACCGCGCTGTCGCCCGCGGCGCTGCGCGGCCGCCGGCTCGCGGTGGATGCGGAGGGCGGACGGACGGGCTCGATCGACGCGGCGCTCGACGAGCCGGCGCGGGCGGCGGCGCAGGGCCAGCTCGCAGCGGGCGGGACGCGGGTCGTCGAGCTGCCGTGGCGGGACGGCGTCGCGGAGCTCTTCCTCGAGGCCGTCGGGCCACCCGAGCGCCTCTACGTGGTCGGCGCCACGCAGATCGCCGCGGCGCTGTCGCGGATCGCGCCGGCGCTCGGCTTCCAGGTGACGATCATCGACGCGCGGACCGCGCTCGCGACGCGCGAGCGCTTCCCGGAAGCGGCCGCGCTCGTGCACGAATGGCCCGGCGAGGCGCTCGCCGCCGCCCGCCTCGATGCGGGCGCATACGTGGTCGTGCTCACCCACGATCCGAAGTTCGACGTGCCGGCGCTGGTCCACGCGCTGCGCTCGCGGGCGCGCTACGTCGGTGCACTCGGCAGCCGGCGCACGGACGCGCGGCGCCGCGACCTCCTGCGCGAGCAGGGTCTCTCCGACACCGAGCTGGAGCGCCTGCGCGCGCCGATCGGGCTCGACCTCGGCGGCCGCGAGCCCGCCGAGGTGGCACTCGCGATCCTCGCGGAGATCCAGACCGTGCGCTACGGGCACGAGGGCGCCGCCCTCTGCCTCGGCAGTGGACCCATCCATGGCGGCTGAGCACCGGGGCGACGCGTTCGCGAGCGCAGTCGTGCTGGCGGCCGGCGCCTCGGCGCGCATGGGCAGCGCGAAGCAGCTCCTGCCCCTGCACGGCCGGCCGCTGCTCCAGCACGTGCTCGACGCCGCGGCCGCCGCCCGGCTCGACGAGATCGTGCTCGTGCTCGGTCCGCGTGCGGCCGAGATCGGGCCGGCCCTCCGGCTGCCGCACGAGCGCGTCGTGCGCGTGGTCGACGACCCCGCCTGCACGAGCGGGCAGGCGGCCTCGCTGCGCGCCGGCCTGCGCGCGGCCGACCCGCGGGCGGCGGCGGCGGTCGTGCTCCTCGGCGACCAGCCGGGGGTCGGCGCCGGGCTGATCGAGCGCGTGCTGGCGGCCTTCCGGGCCGGCCATGCCCCCGCGGCGCGGCCCGTCTACGGCGCGCCGGGGGGCGCGCGCACGCCTGGCCATCCCGTCGTGCTGGCGCGCCGCCTGTGGCCCGCGCTCGCCGGCCTGCGCGGCGACGAGGGCGCGCGGGCGCTGTTCGCCGCGCACCCGGAGTGGCTGCTCGAGGTGGAGGTCGAAGGCGAGCCGCCCGCCGACCTCGACACGCGCGAGGACTATCGACAAGCGCTACAGAGAGCCGACGCGAGACCCTGAGCGCGGGGAGTGGAACGGACGTGGCGATCGAGATCCAGCAGCGATTCCAGGTGGCGGCCCCCGTCGAGACGGTGTGGCGCCTGCTCCTCGATCCGGCCCAGGTCGTGACCTGCCTGCCCGGGGCGAAGCTCGAGCAGCAGGTGGACGAGCACACCGTGCTCGGCGCGGTCCAGGTGAAGCTCGGCGCGATCACCACGCGCTACCAGGGGCGCGTCCGCTTCGTGGAGGTCGACGAGGCGCAGCACCGCGTTCGCATCGAGGGCGAAGGGCGCGAGACCGGTGGCGGCACGGCCCGCGGCGCGCTCACGAGCCAGCTCGTGGCCCTGCCCGAGGGCGGCACCGAGGTCCTGGCCGACGCCCGCATCGACCTCACGGGGCGCATCCAGCAGATGGGCCGCGGCATGATCCAGGGCGTCGGCGAGCAGCTCTTCCGCGAGTTCGCCGAGCGCGTGCGCCGGCACTGCGAGGTCTCCGGCGCGGGCGTGTCGGCGACCGGCGAGCGGGCGCCCCTTCCGGCCGCGGACGAGCCGCTGGCTCTCCTCCCGCTACTCTGGCGCGCCCTCCGCTCCGCTCTCGGACGCTGGTGGCGCCGCCTGCGGGGCCACCCGGCGGACTGAGTCCGGCGCGGCGGGCCGTGGCGCGGACGGCTCCATGACCGGCATCATAGGAACCAGCCGCGCCGGCTCCCAAGATCCCTGCCCCACCCGACGACCGGAGGCGACGCACACCGATGTCCCGCTATCTCGTCGCCTGCGACGCCGGCGGCACCATGACCGACGTGATCGTCGTCGACGAGCACGGCCGCTCCGTGATCGGCAAGGCGGCCACGACCCCCCACGACGAGAGCCAGGGCTACATGGAGTCCCTCGAGGAGGCCCTCGAGGAGATGGGGCTCGCGATGCCGGGCTTCGGCCGGCAGATCGAGACCGCGATCTACACCGGCACCTCGATGCTCAACACGGTCATCAACATGAACGGCCTGCGCACGGGCCTCCTGGTGACCCGCGGCTTCGAGGACATCATCGCCCAGGGCCGCGGCGCCCAGACGATCATCGGCGCGCAGTGGTCCGAGATCACCCACATGCAGTACCGCCGGCCGCGCATCCCGCTCGTGCCGCGCCGGCTCGCGCGCGGGGTGACCGAGCGCATCGACATGTTCGGCCGGGTCGTGATCCCGCTCTACGAGCACGAGGTGGAGCGGGGCGCGCGCGAGCTGCTCGTCGACGAGCAGTGCGAGGCGCTCGCGATCGTCTTCCTCCAGTCCTTCACCAACGCCGCCCACGAGGACCGCGCCGCGGAGATCGTGCGCCGGGTGATGGCGGAAGCGGGCCGCGAGGTGCCGCTCGAGCTCTCGAGCCGCGTGGCGCCCACGATGCGGGAGATCTCGCGCGCGAACGCGACGGTCATCCAGGCCTACGCCTCCGACCCGGCCCGCAAGCAGCTGTTCCGGATCGAGGAGAAGCTCGCGGGCATCGGCTACGAGCGCAGCCTGAAGACCGTGCTCGGCTACGGCGGCATCACGAACATCCGCTACCCGCGCCTCTTCGAGGCCGCGATGTCGGGGCCGGTCGGCGGGCTCATGGGCGCGCGCTACCTCGGCACCGTGATCGGCGAGGAGAACATCGTCTGCTCGGACGTGGGCGGGACGAGCTTCGACGCCGGCGCCATCACCGCGGGCGTGCTCCCGATCGACCGCGAGCCCGGCTTCCAGGACATGTACGTGAACGTCCCCATGCTCGACATCACCTCGATCGGCGCGGGCACCGGGACCTACATCCGGCTCGATCCCCAGACGCGCCGGATCCGCCTCGGCCCCGACAGCGCGGGCGGCACCCCGGGCCCCGCCTTCCTCGAGGCGGGCAACACGACCCCCACGATCAACGACGCGAACCTGCTGCTCGGCATCCTGAACGAGCGCAACTACCTGGGCGGCAAGCTCCACGTGAACAAGGACGCCGCCTACCAGGCCTTCCGGGAGAAGATCGCCGATCCCCTGGGTCTCGACGTCCACGTGGCCGCCGAGACCTGCCTCGAGCTGCTCAACGTGATGATGCGCGAGCACCTGGTGCGCAACCTCATGGTCGGCCACGACCTGCGCGAGTACGTGCTGCTCGGCTACGGCGGCGGCGGCCCGATGCACCTGCTCGGCTACGCCGGCGACCACCCCTGGAAGGCGGTGATCACGGTGCCGCACGCCGGGGCGTTCTCGGCCTGGGGCGGCGCCTGCATGGACTACGCGCATCGCCGCCACAAGACCGTGTCGGTCGTACTGCCGCCCGGCGGTGACGGCCCGACCCGGCTCGGGATCGTGCGCCCGGTGGCGGCTGCCTGGCGGGAGCTCGAGGCGGAGCTGCTCCGGGAGCTGCTCGCCGAGGGCTTCCGGCGCGACCAGATCGAGCTCCAGCAGGTGGCCTACGCGCGCTACTACGGCCAGCTCGAGGATGTCGAGGTCGCCGCGCCGTCCCCCGCGCTCGACACGCCGGCGGACCTGCAGAAGCTCCTCGACCGCTTCGAGGAGCTCTATGCCCGGATGTTCACGCTGGCGGCGAAGCCGGACCGGGGCACGGTCCAGATCACCGAGGTGTGCGTGATCGCCCGGGTCGACACCGTGAAGCCCCGCCTGCACAAGCACGAGCTCGCGGCGCCGGCGCCGGCGGCGGAGGCCTTCGCGGGCACGCGGCCCGTCTTCCAGCACGGTCGCTGGGCCGACGCCGACATCTGGCGCATGGAGGCGCTCGTGCCGGGCAACCGGATCGAGGGGCTGGCGGTCGTCGAGGCCTCCAACACCACGCTGTTCGTTCCCGCCGAGTGGCGCCTGCGCATCGACGCGCACGACATCTACTGGCTCGAGAGGAAGACCGGGACGTGACGACCGATGGCATCCTTTCGCTGAAGGAACAGCTCGGGCGCAACGACGAGCTCTTCGCCCGGACCGGGCACCTCTTCGGCCTGGAGCGGCTCGCCCGCAAGGAGTCGGACCCGGGCACCTACGAGGCGGTCTGGCAGATCCTCTCGAGCGTGTGCAACACGGCGTGGGTGGCGGGCTGCAAGGTCTCCTCGTCGCCGATCGCGGCCGAGGGCGGCGACGCGCTCTGGGCGCTCCACCTGCCGACCGGCGAGGCGATCTGCATCTCGCGCGGGATCACGGCCCACCCCGGGCTGATCTCGGACATGATCCGCCACTTCATCGAGCTCGGCTACGAGGAGTACCCGGGCTTCCACCAGGGCGACATCTTCGAGAACAACGACCCGCACTACGGCGGCATCCACGCGCCCGACTTCGACATGGCGATGCCGATCTTCTACCAGGACCGCCTCGTCGCCTGGGCCAGCGCCGTGAGCCACGCCAACGACGTCGGATCCGTGACGCCGGGCTCGATCGGGTTCCTGAACCCGGACTGCTACTCCGACGGCGTGTGCATCTCCATGGAGAAGGTGGGCGAGAAGGACCGCTACTTCCCCTGGTACGAGATGCGCATGCGTTCGCGCACGCGCACCCCGGACTGGGTGATGGGCGACGCGCGCGGGCGGCTGGCGGGCTGCCTCATCGTCCGCGAGCGGCTGACCCGCGTGATCGAGAAGTACGGCCTCGACTTCTTCCTGGAGGCGAGCCGGGAGTACGTGGAGGACAGCCGCCGCTACGCGGTGTCGCGGATCCGCACCCAGGCGGTGCCGGGCCGCCTGCGCAAGTCGCAGTTCAAGGACCTGGCCATGAAGGGCAAGCGCGTGCTGCTCCCGAAGCAGGACGTGGACTGCCTGTTCAACCTGCCGATGGAGCTCGAGGTGCGCCCCGACGCGACGATCCGCATCTCGCTGCGCGGCGCCTCCGGGACCGTCCCCTTCGGCGAGAACATCAGCCCGGTCGCGCTCAAGTCCGGGCTCCTGAACGGCTACTCGCACGTGGTCGGCTTCGACATGTTCAACTCGGGCCCGACCGCGGCCTGGCGGATGGAGACGCCCCCCGAAGGCTCGTGGGCGAATCCCTTCCCGAAGGACTTCAGCGCCTCCTCGGGCGTCGCCTGGGCACCCGCCGTGCTGTGGGTGAGCAGTCTCTACGAGGTGATGGGGCGCCTCTACCACGCGCGGGGCTTCGTCGAGGAGATGGCGGCGGGCGCGGCGACGACCATGACCGCCGAGTTCTCCGGGATCAACCAGCAGGGCGTGTACGTGGCGGGGCTCACCCTCGAGCAGGCCTCGAACGGCCAGCCCGCGCGCGGCTTCGCGGACGGCGAGAACAGCGCCTGGTGCATCTACACCGCCAACGCCGACTTCGGCAACGCCGAGATCTCCGAGCTCTTCTACCCGGTCCTGTTCCTCGGCCGCAACATCGAGCCGGACTCGTCCGGCTACGGCCAGCACCGCGGCGGGCTCGGCCATACGGCGGTGTGGCTGGTCCACGGCACCCCCGGCATCGAGTACCAGTGCGGCTGCGCCGGCATCCGCAGCAAGACCATCGCGAACCACGGCATGTTCGGCGCCTACCCGGCGTTCCCCGATCGGCCGGCCTTCGCGCACGAGACGAACCTGAACGAGCGGATCGCGGAACGGCTGCCGCTCGTGCACGAGCGCGGCGACCCGGACGATCCGGACCTCGCCCGGAACATCCGGGCGACCCGCCTCGAGACGGGCGTGATCGCGCCCTTCGTGACGCCCGAGCCGCTCGTCGAGGGCGACCTGATCATCCACCCCGTCGCCGGCGCCCAGTCGATGGGCGACCCCCTCGAGCGCGATCCGGCGGCGGTCGCGGCGGATCTCGACCGGGGCTGGACCCGGCCATGGGTGGCCGAGGACGTCTACGGCGTCGTCGCGAAGCCGGACGGTGTGGAGTGGAAGGTGGACGAGGCCGCCACCCGCGCCCGCCGCGAGCAGATCCGCAGCGAGCGCCGGGCGCGCGCGATCCCCTTCCGGCAGTGGTGGGAGCAGGAGCGCGAGCGGGTGGCCGCCCGGCAGGACATGGACCCCGCGGTCCTCCAGATGTGGCGCAGCTCGATGGCGCTCTCGCCCGACTACGGCGCCGAGCTGCGCGCCTTCTGGGACCTGCCCTCCGACTTCGAGTTCTGATCCGCTCCCAGCGAGGAGGCCCCGTGGCCGAGTTCCACAAGTCGGACGTCGAGAAGCTCCTGGACGGCGTGCTGCCCTGGCCCGCGGTCCAGGACATGATGCGCAGCCCCAAGGACCCCGACCGCTTCGACAAGTACGTGGAGATCCTGCAGAGCCGCGTCCCGTGGCCGGAGCGGATCCTGCTGCCGCTGACGCCCGCGCTCTTCATCGTCGCGAAGGACGGCGCGCGCATCGTCAAGTGCCGCTGCGGGCACGAGTTCGGCGACTACCGCGTGAACTGGAAGCTCGCCGCGCTGATCCACGTGCGCGCGGACGAGGCGAGCCTGCGCGAGGTCTACCGGGGCCGCGAGACGCCCGACCCCGCCTGGATCCAGGTGCGCGAGTACGTGTGCCCGGGCTGCGGCAGCCAGCTCGAGGTCGAGGCGGTGCCGCGCGGCTGTCCGCCGGACTTCGAGTTCCTGCCCGACCTCGACAGCTTCTACCGCGACTGGCTGGGCCGCCCGCTGCCGGACGCGCAGGCCTTCGAGGATCGCACGCTCGAGGTGGTCCGGAGCTGGCGCCGCGACCCCGCGCCCGCCCCACGCCGGAAGGCGTGATGGGCGCAGCCCTCGCGGACGTGGTGGTGGTCGACCTCACCACGGAGTACTGGGGCTCGCTCGGGGCCGCGCTGCTCGCCGACTTCGGCGCTCGCGTGATCCGCGTCGAGGATCTCGGCCGGGGCCGCGTGGCGCCGCGCGCGCCGCGCGCGCTCCATCCCGACGCGCGCTACGACTACGACGCCGATCTCGTGCAGCGCAACAAGCAGGGCCTGGCCCTCGATCTCGACGACCCGAGCGGGCGCGAGCTCCTGCACGCGCTCGTCGCGAAGGCCGACCTGCTCTTCACCGACTGGCCCGCCGACCGGCTCGAGGCGCTCGGGCTCGACCCGGCGGGTGCGACGCGGCTGCGCGCGGACCTGGTCTACACCCGGGGCAGCGGCTTCGGGCCGAAGGGGCCCGACCGCGAGCTCCCGCCGCTCGACGAGCTCGCCGCGGCGCGCACGGGCATGATGCCGATCCTGCCGCAGCCGGGCGAGCCGCCCGTCTACGCGGGCGCCGGTCCACTCTACACGGCAGCGCTGCTCGCCCTCGGCTCGCTCGTGGCGCTCGTCCACCGCCAGCGGACCGGCGAGGGCCAGGAGGTCGACGCCTCGCTCTACTCGGGGAACCTGTACGGGGCGAGCCTCGACCTGCAGGCCTTCCTCGCGATGGGCGGCGACCGGCTGACCCAGCCGGTGGCGCGCACCGACGCCGGGAACCCGATGAGCGGCGTCCTCTACCCGGCGAAGGACGGGCGCTGGCTGTGCCTCACGATGCCCGACACCGACCGCTGGTGGCCGGGGCTCGCCGGGGTCATGGGCCTCGCCGTCGACGACCCGCGCTTCGACAGCCACGAGAAGCGCTGCGGCGAGTACCGCCTCGAGCTGATCCGCGTGCTCGAGGAGCGTTTCGCCTGCCACGACGGGGAGCACTGGCGGGCGCGCTTCGTCGAGGCCCGGCTGAGCGCGGACGTGATCGAGGACTTCGAGCACCCCGCGACGGATCCCCAGGCACGCCGCAACCGCTACGTGCTCGAGCTCGAGCGCCCGGGCGCCGGGACGATCCGCACGCTCGGCTTCCCGATCTTCATGAGCGAGACGCCGGCGCGCCTCGATCGCTTCGCGCCCTGCGCGGGGCAGCACTCGGCCGAGATCCTGCACGGACTGCTCGGGCTCGGCGAGGCACGCATCCAGGAGCTCGTGGAGCGCGGCGTCGTCGCCTGACGAGGGGAGGAGTCGGGTTCGTGGGAGCGTTGGACGGCATCCGGGTGATCGACCTCACGGTCTGGTTCCAGGGCCCCGTCGCGGCCCAGTTCCTGGCCGACTTCGGGGCCGAGGTGATCAAGGTCGAGCGGCCCCAGGGCGGCGACCAGGCGCGTGGCGTGCGCAGCATCAAGGCCGTGCCGGTGGGCGACTGGAACCAGTACTTCCTCGTCATCAACCGCAACAAGAAGAGCCTCGCCGTCGACCTGAAGAAGCCGGCCGGGCGCGCGGTCCTCGACCGGCTGGTGGAACGCTCCGACGTGTTCCTCTCGAACCTGGGTCCGGAGCTGCTCGCGAGCTGGGACCTCGGCTACGAGCGGCTGCGGGCGCTCAACCCGAAGCTCGTCTACGCCACCAACACCGGCTACGGCGCGTTTGGCCAGGTCGACCGGCCGTCCTTCGACATGACGGTGCAGGCGCTGACGGGGCTGATGGCGCGGCTCGGCGAGCCGGGCCAGCCGCCGATCTACCTCGGCATGGGCTCGGGCGACGCCTACGGCGGGCTGCTCTCCGCGCTCGGGATCCTGCTCGCCCTCTACCACCGCAACCGGACCGGACAGGGGCAGATGCTCGACGCGTCGCTCTACGGCGCGCAGCTCTTCCTGACCGCGCCGACGCTCCAGGCCTACCTCGCCACGGGACGCCGCGAGTTCGCGCAGCAGCGCTCGCGCGAGGAGCCGGAGAACCCGACCTGGAACCGCTATCGCGCGCGCGACGGCTGGCTCTTCCTGTGCGTCCCGAACCAGGACGAGGCCTTCGCGAAGCTGTGCCGGACGCTCGGGGACGACGCCCTCGGCGCGGATCCGCGCTTCGCCGGCGCGGACGGGCGGCGCACCCACGCCCGTGCTCTCGTCGCGCGCCTCGACGCGACCGTGGCGGGACGCAGCGTGGCGGAGTGGATGGAGCGCTGGCGGAGCGCCGGCATCGCGGCGAGCCCGATCGGCACGCTCGCGGACGCGGCGCGCGACCCGCAGGCCTGGGAGAACGACTACCTGCTCGAGACCCACTGCCACGAGGTCGACCGCCAGGTCGCGATCCGCGGCTTCCCGATCGGGCTCAGCCGGACACCGGGACGTGTCGAATCGCTCGGTCCCGAGCTCGGGCAGGACACCGAGCTCCTGCTCGCCGACACCCTCGGCTACAGCTGGGAGGAGATCGGCGAGCTCAAGGCGCAGGGCGCCATTCCCTGAGGTCCATGCGTGGCCCGCCCGTCCCACGAAGCCGCTCCGGGGCCGCTCGCCGGCATCCGCGTCCTCGAGTTCGCGACCATGCTCGCGGGGCCCTACGGCGCCACGCTGCTCGGCGACCTCGGCGCCGACGTCGTCAAGGTGGAGCCCCCCGGCGGCGACGAGAGCCGCCGCCTCGGCCCGCGCTGCGGCCGGGAGCGGACCGCCTTCCTGAGCCTGAACCGCAACAAGCGCTCGCTCGTGCTCGACCTGCGCGAGGCGGCGGCCCGCGCCGTCTTCGCGCGCCTCGTGGCGACCGCCGACATCGCGATCACGAACGTCCGCGAGCCCGCGCTCTCGGGCCTGGGCCTCGCCTACGAGCAGCTCCGCGCGCACCGGCCCGACCTGATCTGGATCGGTGTCACCGCCTTCGGCCCCGACGGCCCCTATGCCGGGCGGCCCGGGATCGACTTCCTCGCCCAGGGCTATTCGGGCCTGCTCGCCATGAACGGCGAGCCCGGCCGCCCGCCCGTGCGCGTGCTCGTCCCGCTCGTCGACGTGATGACCTCCCAGCACGTGTGCAGCGCTGCCCTCGCGGCGCTGCTCGTGCGCGAGCGCACGGGGCGGGGCCAGCGCATCGACGTCTCGCTGCTCGACGCGGCCGTACACGCCCACGCGAGCAACCTCGGCAGCCTGCTCAACGCCGGCGAGCCGCCGCCCAGGACCGGCAACCGCAGCCAGTACTTCGCCCCTTCGGGCGTCTTCCCGACCGCCGACGGGAAGAGCGTCGTGATCACCTGTCCCTCGGACAAGTTCTTCCGCCGCCTGTGCGCCGCCCTCGACCTCGAGCTCGCCGACGACCCGCGCTTCGCGCACGTCGAGGCGCGTCAGGCGAACCAGGAGGAGCTCGAGCGGCGGCTCGCCGAGCGGACCGCCGCGCTCCCGCGCGAGGCGCTCGTCGAGCGGCTCGTGGCGGCCGACGTGCCGAGCGCGCCGATCCAGGAGGTGCCCGAGGTCGTCGCCGACCCCCAGGTGCTGCACAACGGCATGATCGTCGAGCTGCCGCACCCTGCGCTCGGCTCCGTGCGCGTGACCGGCGTCCCGATCAAGCTCCGCGAGACGCCGGGTAGCGTGCGGCGCCACCCGCCGGGGCTCGGCGAGCACACCGAGGAGGTCCTCGCGGAGCTCGGCCTCCCCGCGCAGGAGATCGCCGGCCTCGTCGCCTCGGGCGCCGCCGCGACGCTCGCGCCGGCCGGGGCGCCACGCCCGGCGCGCACGCCGGCCGGGCCCGCGCGCTGACGCGCGCCTACTTGCGCTCCGATTCCTTCTCGTATGCCTCGACGAGGGTGCGGCGCAGCCGCGCTTCGCGTTCGCGCAGGCTCCAGAAGCGCGGGCGACGCTTTTCCGTGAAGGCCGCCCCGCCCTCGCGCCCTTCGGGCAGGTCGAACCAGTTCGGGTAGAGCTGGCTCGAGATCACGCCGAGCTCCGCGTAGCCGTCCATCTCCTGGTCGAAGGCGGCCTTCAGGATCTCGAGGCAGCCGGGGCTCACGGCAAGCAGCTCTTCGCACCAGCGGTCCACCGCCGCGTCGAGCTCGGCGCGCGGCACCACCTCGTTCACGAGGCCCATCGCGAGTGCCTGCTCGGCGCTGTAGCGCCGGCACAGCATCCACATCTCGCGCGCCTTCTTGGCGCCGACCACCTTGGTCAGGTACGGGACGAAGAACCCGTCGGCCGGGCTCGACACGCGCGGGCCGGCCTGACCGAAGCGCGCGTCGTCCGCCGCGATCGTGAAGTCGCAGCAGTAGGCCATGTGGTTGTGCCCGCCCAGGCAGTAGCCGTGCACGGCCGCGATCACCGGCTTGCGCGAGATGCGGATCAGGCGGTTGTGCGGGTAGCGGTGGTAGAAGGCCGCGCGCAGGCCCCACTTCTCCCACTCCACGTCGCCGCCCACCCCGAAGTGCTTGCCCGCCCCCGCCACCACGATGACCCCGATCGTGTCGTCGTGGTTGGCGTCATAGAAGGCGCGGAACATCTCCTCGACCGTCTCGAGCGTCATGGCGTTGAAGCGGTCGGGCTTGTGGAGGGTGACGCGCGCGACCCCGCCGCCGAGCTCGTCGTGGCGCTTCGTCTCGTACACGATCTCGCGGAAATCGAGCCCCTCCCCCTCGTTGCGCTTCCACTCGCTCCACGACATACTGCCCCTCCCGGCGGCGCCCGCGGAGCGCCGCCCTTCCTGAGATCCCCGTCATGGTGCCGCAGTCGCGCGTGGTTGGGATCGGCCGTTCCTCGTGGCGCTCCGGGGATCCATGAAGCCGCCCCCTTTCGAGTATGCTGCACCCGGCACCGTGGAAGAGGCGGTGGCGCTGCTCGCGCGCGGAGAGGGCGAGGCGATGCTCCTGGCCGGAGGCCAGAGCCTCGTGCCGCTGCTCGCCATGCGGCTCGCGCGGCCGGCGCTGCTCGTGGACCTGCGCCGTATCGGAAGTCTCGTCGGGATCCGGGAGGAGGGGCAGACGCTCGTGGTGGGAGCCATGACCTCCAAACGCGAGCTCGAGCGCTCGGAGCTCGTGGCGCGGAGCCAGCCGCTCCTGCGCGCGGCGACGCAGCTCATCGGCCACCCGCCGATCCGCACCCGCGGGACCGTGGGCGGCTCGCTGGCCCAGGCCGACCCCGCCGCCGAGTACCCCGCGCTGGCAGTGCTGCTCGACGCCGAGCTGCGTGCGCTCGGCCCCGCCGGTGCGCGCTCGATCGCCGCGGGCGACTTCTTCCTGGGCCCGCTCACCACCGCGCTCGGACCGGCCGAGGTGCTCGTCGAGGCGCGCTGGCCCGTGCTGGCGCCGCGCACGGGCTGGTCGATCCAGGAGATCGCGCGCCGGCACGGCGACTTCGCGCTGGTCGGGGCCGTGGCGACGCTCGCGCTCGACGCGCGCGGCAGCGTGGAACGGACCCGGCTCGTTTTGTTCGGCGTCCGCGCGACGCCGCTGCGCGCCGAGGCCGCGGAGCGCCTGCTCGCGGGCCAGCGCCCCGACGCCGAGGCCCTCGGGCGGGCCGCGCGCGCGGCGGCCGAGGCCATCGAGGAGCCGCTCGAGGACGTCCACGCCTCCGCGGACTACCGGCGCCACCTGGCGGGCGTCGTGGCGGCGCGTGCGCTGGCCGAAGCGGCCGCGCGGGCGGGCGAGGTGGCGCGTGCCTGAGCCGGTGGCGATCCGCGTCGTCGTGAACGGCTCCGCCCGCGAGGAGCGCGTCGAGCCGCGCACCACGCTGGCCGACTTCCTGCGCCACACGCTGGGTCTCACCGGCACCCACGTCGGCTGCGAGCACGGCGTCTGTGGCGCGTGCAACGTGCTGCTCGACGGCCGCGCCGTGCGCTCCTGCCTGATGCTCGCCGTGCAGGCCGACGGGGCGCAGGTCACCACCGTCGAGGCGCTCGCGCGCGACGGCGAGCTGCACCCGATCCAGGAGGCCTTCCGGGAGGCGCGCGGCCTCCAGTGCGGCTTCTGCACGCCGGGCATGCTGCTCACCATCCACGAGCTCCTGGCCGACGACCCCGAGCCGAGCGACGAGGCGATCCGCGAGGCCCTCGGCGGGCAGATCTGCCGCTGCACCGGCTACCAGGCGATCCTCGAGGCGGTCCGGCTGGCGGCGGCGAAGCTGCGCGCGGCCGGGGCCGCGGGGGGCTGAGGTGGCGGCCGACATCCCGAAGCGGATCGAGGACCTGCCCGCGAGCGAGCCCCGCTTCATCGGGCGCTCGGTGCCGCGCGTCGAGGATCCCCTGCTGCTCAGCGGCCGCGCGCGCTTCGTGGACGACCTCTCGTTCCCGGGCATGCTGCACTGCGCGATCCTGCGCAGCCCCTACCCGCACGCCCGGATCGCCTCGCTCGACGCGAGCGCGGCCCGCGAGCTGCCCGGCGTGGTCGCGGTCGTGGACGGCACGGACGCCGGGCGCTGGACCCAGCCCGGCCCGAGCGCGCCCGAGGGCTGGGGCGCGCCCTGCCTGGCGATCGGCACGGTGCGCTTCGTGGGCGAGCCGGTCGCGGCGGTGGCGGCCACGAGCCGCGCCCTCGCCGAGGACGCGCTCGAGCGGATCGTCGTGGACTACGAGCCGCTGCCGGCCGCCGTGGACCCCTTCGAGGCGATGCAACCCGGCGCCGCCCTGCTCTTCCCGGAGCAGGGCAGCAACGTCGTGCTGCAGCGCACCTTCACCTGGGGCGACGTCGAGGCGGCCTTCGCGGGGGCCGACCGGGTGTACCGCGAGCGCTTCCGCTGGCATCGCCTCGGGGCGAACCCGCTCGAGACCTTCGGCGTCGTCGCCCAGTGGGACCCGGTCGAGGGCAGCCTCACCTGCCACGGCAGCTTCCAGAGCCCGTCGCACATGGCGCTCGGCCGCTCGCTGGTCCACGGCCTGCCCTCGAACCGGGTGCGGATCGTCGCGCAGCCGCACGGCGGGAGCTTCGGGGGCAAGGGCGGCGCGCGCGGCACCGACATCGCGACGCTGCTCTCCCGCAAGGCGGGCGGGGCGCCGGTCAAGTGGATCGAGGACCGCACGGAGTACCTGATCGCCGGGGGCGGCCAGGCCTGGGACCGACACTACGACGCGTCGATCGCCGTCCGCAGTGACGGCCTCGTGACCGGCCTGCGCGTCGAGCTCGTGGAGGACATCGGCGCCACCGGCGAGAACTTCGGCGCGCTCTCGGCCGCCAAGCCGCTCGCGAGCTTCACCGGCTGCTACGCGATCCCGGTGGCGGAGTACCGGCTCACGCTGGTGGTCACGCACAAGCTCCCGACGAGCCCCTATCGGGGGCTCGGCCCGCCGCCCCACAACCTCGTCCTCGAGCAGATGCTGGACGTGGCGGCGCGCGATCTCGGGATCGACCCGGGCGAGCTGCGCCGCCGCAACTACATCCCGAGCGACCGCTTCCCCTACACGATCGCGAGCGGCAACGAGTACGACAGCGGGGACTACGTCGCGGCCCTCGACCGGGTGCTCGAGCTCTCGGACTACGCGCGGCTGCGCCGCGAGCAGGCGGAGGCGCGCGCCCAGGGCCGGCTCGTCGGGATCGGCCTCGTGAGCACGATCGAGCCCGGGGTCTTCGACTGGAACGCCTACGCGATCGTCGGCGTGGCCGGCACCGGCGTGCCCGAGGGCGCCACGGTGGGTATCGACATGCTCGGGCGCATCGTGGTGCGGGTGGGCTTCGCGCTCGAGGGCCAGGGCCAGTACACGGTGGCGGCGCAGCTGCTCGCCGACTACTTCGGCGTCGAGCCCGGCGACGTGCGCGTGGTGCCGCAGGACACGCTCTCGGCGCCGCCCCACTTCGGCCCGGGCGGGAGCCGGCTCGGCGTGGCGCTGACCGGCGCCGTGCTCGGGGCCGCCGACCGCCTGCGCGAGAAGCTCGTCCGGGTGGCAGCGCACCTGCTCGGGGTGCCCGCCGGACAGGTCGAGCTGCGCGACGGGCGGCTCCTCGTGCCGGGCGTCGCTGGCGCCGAGCTGCCGCTCGCGCAGGTGGCCGGGACGATGCTCGCGCGCTCCGATCTGCTGCCGGCCGGGATCGACCCGCGCCCCGAGGCCACCTACGCCTGGACCGCCTCGGGCCGGACCCCGGCCGACGAGCAGGGCCGCGCCAAGAGCTACCTCACCGCCGCGAACGCCTGCCACTGCGTCCAGCTCGAGATCGACCGCGAGACCGGGCTGGTCACGATCGGCGGGTACTGGATCGTCGACGACTGCGGCACCCGCCTGAACCCCGCCAACGTCGACGGGATGATCCAGGGCGGTGTCGCCCAGGGGATCGGTGCGGCGCTGCTCGAGGAGTACGTGTACGACGAGTCGGGCCAGCCGCTCGTGACCTCGCTGATGGACTACCTGCTGCCCGCCATCCACGACGTGCCCGAGACCGTGAAGGCGGCCCTGGTCACGCCCTCGCCCTTCACGCCGCTCGGGGCCAAGGGCGCCGGCGAGAGCGCGATCCACACCACGCCCGCCGCCGTGCTGTGCGCGATCAACGACGCGCTGGCGCCGCTCGGCGTGCGCGCAACCGAGATTCCCGCGACGCCGCAGCGCCTGTGGCGCCTGCTGCGCGAGCCCCGGACGTCCGGGGCCGGCGGCCCGCTCTAGAGGAGGAACCCCCGTGGCCAGGCCCGAACCCTTCGTCGCACTCTCCGAGTGCCACCTGATGAACCCGCAGACCCTCGCCGAGATCGCCTACTACCCGGGCGTCCAGCGCTGGTGGGGGAGCGTCGACGGGGTCATGCGCGCCTGGTCGGGGCGCGGCCTCACCGGCGAGGACGCCCACTGGCCGGCGCCGATCGCCTCCGAGCTCGTCAAGCACATGGACGAGGCGGGGGTCGACGTGGCCTTCGCCCTGCGCGAGCCGATGATGGACGTGACGGGAGGCGCCACCTGCCTGTCGAGCAACGGCTTCGTGCTCGAGCAGATCGCTCCCTACCCGGAGCGGGTCTACCTCGAGTGCAACGTGGGCCCGATCCTGCGCCGCGGGGTCGAGCACGCGATCTGGGAGCTCGAGTACCTGGTCAAGGAGCGCAACGCGCGGCTCTGCAAGGTGTACGCGCCCGAGGACCTGGGCCCCCTCGACGACCGGCGCCTGTGGCCCTTCTACGAGAAGGCCTGCGAGCTGCACGTACCCCTCACGGTCCACACCGGGATGTCGTACGTCGTGCCCCAGCCGAGCGCCCACAGCATGCCCGGCGCCCTCGACCGCGTGCTCCTCGACTTCCCCGAGCTCGAGGTGATCGCCTACCACATGGGCTGGCCGCGCACGGAGGAGCTGATCGGGCTCGCCGGCAAGCACCGCAACCTCTACCTGAGCCTCTCGGGCATCGTCGGCTGGTACCAGCGCTCGCCCTACCGCGGCTACCACGCGATCGGGACCGCGCTGCAGTGGGTCTCGCACGAGAAGATCGTGATGGGGCTCGACCTGCCCTTCGACGACACCCGTCGCGTCGTGGACTGGGTACGCACGCTCCGGATGCCCGACGAGCTGCGCGAGAAGTGGGGCTACCCGGAGATCACCGACGAGATCCGCGCGGGGATCCTCGGGCTCAACCTGGCGCGGCTCGCCCGGATCGAGCCGACCAAGCGCGTGAAGTAGGAAGCGGGCGGGGGCGCGGGCATGCGGGGCGGCGCCTGCATCGTCGGGGTCGGCGAGACGGCGTACACGCGCGACGTGGCGCGCGCGCCGACCGCGCTCGGGCTCCAGCTCGAGGCCTCGCTCGCCGCCCTCGAGGACGCGGGCCTCGCGCGCGCCGACGTCGACGCGATCCTGCCCTTCCCGAACCTGGTGAGCGCGGAGGAGCTGGCGGCCAACCTGGGCTGCCCGGAGCTCCGCTTCGCGACCACCCACCACGTGGGGGGCGCCGCGCCGGTCGCCTCGCTCGGCACGGCTGCGCTGGCCGTCAGCGCGGGCGCCGCCGACTGCGTGCTGCTGCCGGCCGGCTGGGCCGGCTACTCGGGCCGGCGTACGCGCCAGATCGTCGCGCAGGACGTGGCGTCGATCCCCGGCGGCGCCATCGCGCGCGACTACTACCTGCCGCACGGGCTCACGGCGCCGCTCCAGTGGTACGCGCTCCTCGCGCGCCGCCACATGCACGAGTTCGGGACCCGGCCCGAGCAGCTCGGCGCCGTGGCGCTGGCCATGCGCCGGCACGCGCAGCGCAACCCGCGCGCCGTGATGCACGGGCGCCCGCTCTCGATGGAGGACTACCTGGCCTCGCCGATGCTCTCGGACCCGTATCGGCTCCTCGACTGCTGCCTCGAGACCGACGGGGGGGCCGCGGTGGTGGTGACGAGCGCCGAGCGCGCTCGCGACCTGCGCCGACCCCCGGTGGCGGTGCTCGGGGCGGCGTGCGGGCAGCCCGATCCCGCCGACGAGATCACGGGGCGCGCCGACCTCTTCCGCACCGGCCTGAGCTCCGCGGCGCCGCGCGCCTTCGCGGCGGCCGGCGTGCGCCCGGCGGACGCCGACTTCGCCCAGATCTACGACTGCTTCACCTTCGAGCTGCTCCAGCAGCTCGAGGAGTGCGGCTTCTGCAAGCGCGGCGAAGGGGGCGCCTTCGTCGAGGGGGGCCGCATCGAGCTCGGCGGCGAGCTGCCGGTCAACACGCACGGGGGCCTGCTCTCGGAGGCGCACGTGCTCGGCATGAGCCACGTGGTCGAGGCGGTGCGCCAGCTCCGCGGCGAGGCGGGCGAGCGGCAGGTGGCCGGCGCCGAGCTCGGGGTCGTGACCGGTTGGGGCGACTTCGGGGACGGCAGCATCGCGATCCTCGGGCGCAGCGCGTGAGCGCAACGGAGGTCCGGCGATGACGGCGGCCGACGCGAGCGCCCTCCCCCTGCCCGGGCGGGACGGCTTCGCCGGGGCGTTCTACGAGGCGTGCCGGAGCGGCGAGCTGCGCTTCCAGCGCTGCAGCGCCTGCGGCGCCTGGCGGCACGTGCCGCGCGCACTGTGCGCGGCCTGCGGCTCGCCGGCCTTCACCTGGACGCCGTCCAGCGGGCGCGGGCGCGTCTTCACCTACACGATCGTGACGCGCGCCATGCACCCGGGCTTCGCGGCGCGCGTCCCCTATGCGCCGGCCGTCATCGAGCTCGAGGAGGGCGTGCGGATCCTCAGCGAGGTGGTGGACTGCCCCGTCGAGGAGCTCCGGATCGATCTTCCGGTCGTGGTGGTCTTCCAGGAGGTGGCCGAGGGCGTCACGCTGCCGAAGTTCCGGCGCGCCGTGCCGGCGGGCGCCGGCCGGGAAGCAGGAGGTTGAACGTGGAGCTGCCGTCCACCATCCGCTTCGAGAGGCGCGGCGCGATCGCCCTCGTCACCCTCGACCGCCCCGAGGCACGCAACGCGCTCACGCGCGAGATGCTGGTCGGCCTCGAGACCGCCTTTGCCGCGTTCCAGGCGGATCCGGAGCTCCACGTCGCGGTCCTGACCGGCGCCGGCGAGCAGGCCTTCTGCACCGGCATGGACCTGAAGGGCGACGCCCAGCAGCTCACGGCGGGCGACGACATGGGCTTCTCCGACACCACCAAGAGGCAGCTCTCCGACGTCTTCAAGCCGGTCGTCGCGGCGGTGAACGGCTACTGCGTGGCGGGCGGCCTCGAGCTCGTGCTCGGGACCGACCTGCGCGTCGCCGCCGAGCACGCGAGCTTCGGCCTCGGCGAGGTGCGCTGGGGCCTCGTCCCGCTCGGCGGCTCGCACGTGCGCCTCCCGCGCCAGGTCCCCTGGGCCGTCGCGATGGAGCTCCTCCTCACCGGCGAGCGCATCGACGCCCGGCGCGCCTACGAGGTCGGCCTCGTGAACCGCGTCGTCCCCCAGGCGGAGCTCCTGCCGGCGGCGCTCGCCCTCGCCGAGCAGATCTGCCGCAACGGCCCCCTCGCCGTCCGCACCGCCAAGGAGATCGCCGTCCGCGCCCTCGCCCTCGAGCCCGGCTTCGTGCTCGAGAAGGCGCTCGGCGCGCGCGTGCTGGCCTCCGAGGACGCGCGCGAGGGTCCGCGCGCCTTCGCCGAGAAGCGCCCGCCCCGCTTCCGGGGGCGCTAGCTAGCGGCTCCGGCCCCACGGAGAGCCCGCGTGCGGACGCGATCCCCCGTGGGCTCCTCCCCGCCGCGCCGGCAGGGTGCTCGACCCGGAGCGCGTCGGCAACGTGATGCGCACGTGGGAGACCTCTACGCGGAACGCCAGGTTGCTCTTCCGGTAGTGGTCCGCGTCGTTGGGCGCGAGCTCCATCCGGATCGTGTGGCCAATCGGAAAGCGGTAGCCGTTCCCGTTGAGCTGGAAGCGGATCCAGCCACACTGGTCCTCGAGCAGTCGGTAGACCCCGCGGCTCACCAGACGCATCTGGCCGTTGGGCATCACGTCCCACAGACGCGCGGCGATCATGCCGCCGTCGCCGTCCGTGCGGATCCGGGCCTCCACCTCGGGAAGCCCGAGCATCAGGACACCGGGGCTCTCCCGATCGTAGGTTGCGGTACCCGGCGCGATCTCCGCGGCGACCGTCTTGCACGCATCCTGGGTCCCGAACACCGGGTCGAAGGCCTGCCCGAGGGCCGGATCACCGCCCGTCGACACGATCGTGCGCGAAGCGCGGGCACCGAAGCCGATCGACCCGTTCGCGAGCCGCTCCCACGAGCGGGCGTGGAACGGACCCGCCTCCGGGTCCGGGGGGCAGGTCTGCGCGAAGGCGGTGACGGCGCCGGGCTTCGGACCGCCTCGCGTGCCGCGCATCCAGTGGTCGATGAACGCCACGCCCTCGTCGCGCAGGTAGGTGCTGGCTTCGACGCGGTTCGAGCCACGCGAGTGCCCCACGTCGCCGAGCTGGAGCGAGACGGGAACCCCCGGTCCGAAACGCTGCCGCAGCGTGACGTAGGGGCGCAGCGACTCGCGCGGCGGGAACACGTCGTCGGTCCAGCCCGATTGGAGCAGCATCGGCGCCGGGTGCGCATCCGGGATCGAGAACGCGCCGTGGTGGCGATAGACCTCGTTCACGTAGCCCGCCATCTCGGCGGGCCACGGCTCCCCGGCCATGATCGCGCCGTACCAGGTCGTGATGTCCGCGCTCGGGTCGACACCGACCGGTGCCAGGAAGGCAGTGAACAGCCCCGCCAGGTAGAGCCCGCTCGTGACGCTCTTCTGCGGCACACCGATCGGGAAACGGCTGAGCCACCCGGTCCAGGGGCGGTCGCTGAGGAAGCGCCCGTTCGGAGCCAGCGCGCTGACGAGGTCCGAATAGGGCGCGATCGCCCACGCGGCAGCGATCCGCATCGGATGGCCGCCGGGGCTGCGCCAGCGGCGGAAGCTGCCGTCGGGCAGGCGGATGCGGTCGCGGAGGTAGGCGAGCTCCAGGCTCGTCGCGCCGCCGTACGAGCCGCCGGTCGTGGCGACCGGTCCGCGGATCAGGCCCTCGTCGGCCAGCAGCCCGAGCAGGTACTGCACGTCGCGGGCCTCGTAGCGAGGATCGGCAAGATGCAGCCAGCCCTTCGTACAACCCGGGCTGGTGCTGGTGTCCGCGTTCTCGTAGCGGCCGCACGACCGCCCGAAGCCGCGCATCGAGAGGTTCACGACCAGGTAGCCGCGCCTGGCGAAGCTGAGGTTGTCGTAGCCGCCGGGGCTGGTCGCCTCGTACTGCGTCTTGTTCGTGCCCCAGCCGTGGATCATCACGATCGCCGGATACGGCCCGGGGCGCTGCGCGGGGATCGTCACGTCGACGTCGATCGGCGTACCGTCCCAGCTCGGGACCCGGTCGGCAAGCTCGACCGTCGGGCAGAAGCGCACGCCCTCCTGCGCCGTGCACGCATGGCCGAACGGGGCCTGGGCGCCCGCGATGGCCGGAAGGGCTGCGACCGCGAAGGAAGCCAGCAGGACGCAGAGGACGAGGCGCCGCGCGGGCGAAGCAGGGCCGAGGGTACGCACGCCCGACATCTCGAAGGCCTCCGGCTCCGCCACCCCCAGCGGCCCGGCACTCTACCCGAGCGCTCGCCGCGCCTGCCAGAGCGGACCCGCCTGCGCCCGGGATCAGTAGATCACCTGCTCCTCGACGAGCTGCGCGTAGCGCTCGGGCGCGAGGCCGAGGAGCCCCTGGAAGACGCGCTCGTTGTCCTGCCCCATCGCGGGGCCCGGGCGCACGGCGGGCTCGCTGCGGCTCGGCTTCACGTAGGCGCCGTAGATCGTCTCGCGGAAGCCGAGCGGGTGCTCGACCTCGACGAAGGTCCGGCGTGCCCGCCAGTGGGGGTCGTCGAGCAGGTCCGCGATCCCGAGGACCGGCGCGGCGCACAGCCCGCGCGCCTGCAGGCGCTCGGCGAGAGCGCGCGCCTCGTGGCCCGCGGTCCAGGCCGCGAGCTGCTCGTGGAGCGCGTCGAGGGCGGCCAGGCGACCCTCGTGGCTCGCGTAGGCCGCGGCGCGGGCCCACTCCGGGTCGTCCATCGCGGCCACGAGCGCGCGCCACTCCTCGTCGCCGAACACCGCGAGGCTGATCCAGCGGTCGTCGCCGGCGCACGGGAAGACGCCGTGCGGGGCCGCCGCACCCGCCGGATGGCGGTTGCCGAGGGGGCCCGCCACGCGGTCGTTCAGCACCCAGTCCATGAAGGCCGGTCCGACCATCTGCATCACGGCCTCCTGCTGCGAGTAGTCGACGTGCTGGCCGCGGCCCGTGCGGTTGCGGTGGTGGAGCGCGGCCAGGATCGCGAAGGCGCCGAGGATGCCGTTGTAGGGGTCGGAGAAGGCGTTCTCGAAGGGGATCGGAGGACCGCCGGCGTAGCCGGTCACGCTGTCGAGCCCCGTCGTGCTGGTGAGCGAGAGGCCGTAGGTCCGGATGTCCTTGAGCGGGCCGAAGAGCCCGGCGGCGGGCATCGAGAACATGACGAGGTCGGGACGCACCGCGCGCAGGTCCTCGAAGCCGAGGCCGAGCCCCTCCATCACGCCCGGGCCGAAGTTCTCGATCACGACGTCGCAGCGCGCGACGAGCTCGCGCGCGAGCGTGCGCGCCTCGGGCTTCTTCAGGTTCAGCGTGACGCTGCCGTTGCCCGCCCAGCAGGCGTGGTTCGAGAGGCTGCGATCGGGATCGCGCACGCCCCCGGCGAAGGGGGGCAGCGTGCGCGTCATGTCGACGCGCGCGCGCGACTCGATCTTGTAGACCTCGGCGCCGAGGAAGCCGAGCGTCTGGCCGACCACCGGGCCGGCCCACACCCAGCCGAAGTTGGCGACCCGGATCCGGGCGAGCGGAAGCGCCTGCGTCACCGTCCTTCTCCTCTCGCGCGGGCTAGATCACGCCCTCGGCGCGCAGCGCCGCGAGCTCGTCCGGGCCGAGCCCGAGCAGCCGGCCGTACACCTCGTCGTTGTGCTGGCCGAGGAGCGGGGCCGCCGTGCGCGGCCCGCCCGGCGACGCGGGCAGCCGGAAGGGTGCCCCGAGGTCGCGCAGGCGGCCCAGCACCGGGTGCTCCACCTCGACCAGGTAGCCGCGCTCGCGCAGGTGCGGGTGCGACGCGGCCTCGGCCACGTCGAAGACGGCGGTCACCGGCACGCCCGCGGCCTGGCAGCGCTCCATGATCTCGGCCTTCCCGTAGCCGGCGGCCCACTCCTGGATCAGCGGGTAGATCAGGTCGGCGTTCTGGGCGCGCACGAACATGTCGCGGAACATCTCGAGCTGGGCCCACTCCGGCTCGCCCATCACCTTGACGAGCCCGTCCCACTGGCCGGGCTCGAGCGCCAGCATCCAGACGTGACCGTCCTTGCAGGGCAGGATCGTCGCCGGAGCCCCGAGCGGCATGCCGACGCCGGTGCGGTGCTCCCATTTGCCGTCCTGCGCATAGGCGCCGATGTTCTGGCCGCCGACGAAGGCCGCAGCGATCGCCTCGGCACACGACACGTCCAGGTGTTGACCGCCACCCGCGACCTCGCGGCCGAAGAGCGCGCCGAGGCCCCACGCCGCGGCCGCCGCCGCGCCGAAGAAGTCGGCCGCGAAGGTGCCCTGCTCGAGCGGCGCCTCGCCGGGACGCCCGCAGTAGCGATGGCCCGCCGCCGAGAGGTGGAAGGCGTTGAGGTCGCAGCCCCGCCAGTCGGCGTAGGGGCCGCTGCGCCCGTAGGGCGTGATCGAGACCATCACGAGGCCGGGGTTGGCCTCGGCGAGCGCCTCCCAGCGCAGGTCGAAGGCGCGCGCGCGGTCGGCCGGCTGGTTCTCGATCAGCAGGTCCGCGCCGCGCGCGAGGGCGCCGAGCAGCGCGCGGCCCTGCGGCCGGCCGGCGTCGAGGGTGACGCCCTGCTTGTTCGTGTTGAGGAACTGGAACAGGCCGCTCTTCTCCGGGTGCGGGCGGTCGCCCGGAAAGGGCCCCCAGCGGCGCGCCACCTCGCCGCCCGGGGGCTCGATCTTGATCACCTCGGCGCCGTAGTCGGCGAAGAGCTTCGCGCAGTAGGGCGCCGAGACGGCCTCGCCGAGCTCGAGGACGCGGATCCCGGCGAGCGCCCCTTCGCTCATCTCCACTCCCCCCACACCGCTCTCCCCACGGCTCCCCCCTTCGTCCCCGCTGCCCGAGCGCCGGACGTCCCGCCGCGCGGGTCCGGGCCAACGTTCCAGGGGCGAGCGATGTTCCGTATGATACGGGTCATACGGAATCGGTGGAAAGCCGTCATCTTCGGCCGACCCGAGGGACAGGAGTCGATGCGCAAGGATCCGCTGCGAACGAAGCTCACCGACATGCTGGGGATCGAATACCCGGTCATCGCGTTCACGCACTGCAAGGACGTGGCCGTCGCGGTCATCAACGCCGGCGGCTTCGCGGTGCTCGGCGAGGCGATGCACCCGCCCGAGACGATCGCCGCCGACATCGCGTGGATCCGCGGGCGGGTCGGCGAGCGGCCGTTCGGGATCGACCTGGTGCTGCCCGCCTCGGTGCCGCCGGCCGGAACCCTCGACGAGCTCGAGGCCCAGATCCCCGAGACGCACCGGGCCTTCGCGCGCCGCATCAAGGAGGAGTGGAAGGTCCCCGACCCGAAGGGGCCCGTGGCGCTCCACCAGTGGGGCGGCCTCAACCAGGCGATGGCGCGGGCGCAGCTCGAGGTGCTGCTCGAGGAGCGCGTGCCGGTGATCGCCTCGGGCCTCGGCAACCCGGCCTTCCTGCTCGACGCCGCCCGCGCGCGCGGCATCAAGGTCTTCGGCCTGGTGGGCAAGACGCGCCAGGCCCGCAAGGAGATCGAGGCCGGCGTGGACGCGGTGATCGCCCAGGGTTTCGACGCGGCCGGGCACACCGGCGCGATGGGCACCTTCTCGATCGTGCCCGAGGTGGCCTCGATCGCCGGCGACACCCCGGTGATCGCGGCGGGCGGCGTCACCACCGGGCGTCACCTCGCGGCAGCGCTCTGCCTGGGAGCCTCCGGCGTGTGGACCGGCACCCTCTGGCTCGCGTCGCGCGAGTCCGACGCCGACATGATCGTGAAGGAGAAGCTGATCGCCGCCTCGGCCGCGGACACCTCGTGGTCGAAGAGCATCTCCGGCATGACGATGCGGGTGCTCGAGTGCCCGTGGACGGAGGCCTGGGCGAAGCCCGACGCCCCGCCGGTCCTGCCGGCTCCCTACCAGATGCTGCTCAGCGCCGACTACATCCAGGGTGCCAACGACCACCGCCGCGCCGACCTGATGACCGAGGCCGCGGGGCAGGGCGTCGGCTTCGTCACCTCGCTCAAGCCGGCGCGCCAGATCCTCTTCGACCTCGTCGAGGAGGCACTCGACACCTTCGAGCGCGTGGGCTTCGCGGGCGCGGACGCGTAGGCGGGCGCGGGGAGCGGGAGCCACGTGAGCGAGCGGATCCCGGCAGCGCGCGCCGGCTTCGACGCCCGGCTGGCGGGCCGCCGCGCGGAGTGCGACGGCGGGCGGGCGATCCCCGGCACGCGCTACGCGGGCCGCGAGGAGTTCGCGGGCGTGCTCACCGGGGACTACGTGGACCACGGCGATCCGCCCTGGCGCTGGTACCTCCTTGCGGATCTCACGCGCAAACCCGAAGGTCACCCGGACGCGGTGTGGTGCGAATCGGGGAGCCTCTTCCTCGAGGGCGAGTGAGCACGGCTGCGAACGCCGGGAGCGACCGGGAGGACCATGCGTATCGTCGTCTGCGTGAAGGAGGTGCTCGACCCCGACGCGGTGAACAGCCTCGCGCTCGCGGGGCGCCTGCAGCTCGCCGGGGACGGCCGCACGCTGGTCCAGGACACGATCCCGACGCTCATGAACGGCTTCGACGAGCAGGCGCTCGAGGCGGCCCTGCGGATCCGAGACGCCGGCGTCTCGTGCTCGATCGCGGTGGTCTCGGTGGGCGGAGGCAGCGAGAGCGTGCTGCGGCACGCGGCGGCGCTCGGCGCCGACGAGCTGGCTGCGATCCAGGTCGAGGCCGATGCGCTCGATCCCCACGCGGTGGCGTGCCTGCTCGCAGCGTGGATCCGGAACGCCGGCGGTGCGGATCTCGTGCTCTGCGGCCGCCAGGCCTCGGACGACGATCAGGGGGTCGTGCCGGCGCTGCTCGGCGAGCGCCTCGGCCTGCCCGTCGTCACCGTGGCGCGCGCCGTGGAATGGAGCGAGGCGGGGGGCGCCGGGGTGGCGCGTGTCACGCGCGCCACCCCGGACGGGGACGAGCGGGTCGAGGTGCCGGGCCCGGCCGTCGTCACGGTGAGCAACGAGCTCGGCGCCGTGCGCTATCCGACCGCCGCCCGCAAGCTCCAGGCGCGGCGCATGAAGCCCGCCGTGGTGACCCCCGCCGAGCTCGGACTCGCCGCCGGGGACTGGGCGCCGCGGGTGCGGATCGTGCGGCAGTTCGTGCCCGCCCTCCACGGCCGCTGCGAGCTCGTCGAGGGCGCGAGCGCCGCAGAGGTGGCCGAGCGCCTCGTCGGCCGGCTGCGTGAGGAAGGAGTGCTGGCGACGTGAGCGCGCGGAATGCCGTGGTGGCCTGCGCCTGGAAGGAAGGGGCGGAGGGGGCACGCAGCCTCGAGGAGGCGCTCGGGCTCGCCCGCCGTGCGGCCCGCGCGCTCGGCGCTCCGCTCCACGCTCTCGTGCTCGGAAGCGACGCGGGCGCGGCGGAGGCCGCGCGCGCGGTGGCCGCGCGGCTCGGCGCCGCCGAGCTCCTGCACGTCGACCTCGGCGGCCGGCCGGCCACGCCCGACCTGCTCGTCGCGGCGCTCGCCCAGACCTGCGCGCAGGAGGCGCCGCGGCTCCTCGTCGTGCCGCAGGGCGGCGACGGCAGGGTCGTCGGGGCGCGCCTCGCCGCGCGGACCGGCGCCGCGGTGTCGATGAACGTCGTCGAGGTCGAGGCGGCCGCGGACGGCAGCCTGCAGGTGACGGCCACCGCCTACGGCGGCGACACGCGCGTGGTGTACGCGCTCGCGGGCGCCGCGGCCCCCGTGCTCGGCGCGTCGCCCTCGGCCCCGCGCGGGGCGGCCGAGGAGGTCGCGGAGACGGCTCCGGTCCTGCGCCGGGTCGCGGTCGACCTCGCCGCGGTGGACGAGCGGGTCCGCGTCCTCGAGCCGGCGCGCCGCGAGGGGCCGCGCCTCGAGGAGGCGCGCGTCGTCGTCTCCGGCGGGCGCGGGCTCGGGTCGGCCGAGAACTTCAAGCTCGTCGAGGAGCTCGCCGCGGCGCTCGGCGGGATGGCGGGCGCCTCGCGCCCGATCGTGGACGAGGGCTGGGTGGACGCCGCGCGCCAGGTGGGCCTCACCGGCCGCATCACCCGGCCGGAGCTCTACGTGGCGATCGGGATCTCGGGGGCCAGCCAGCACATGGCCGGCTGCTCGGCGGCCAAGACGATCGTCGCCGTGAACCGTGATCCGGACGCCGCGATCTTCCGCTACGCCCGCTTCGGTGTCGTCGGCGACTGCCTCGAGCTCCTGCCCGAGCTGATCCGGGCGGCGCGGGCGCGCTGATGGCCCAGGACGCGACGGGCGGAACCCCGGTGGTGGAGGGGCTCTTCGCGCAGACGGCGGACGGCCCCCGCCTGCTCGGCTCGCGCTGCAGCGGCTGCGGCACGCCGTACTTCCCGCGCGCCTCCGTCTGCAACCATCCCGAGTGTCCCGGCGGCACGCTCGAGAGCGCCGCGTTCGGGCCCGCGGGCACGCTGTGGAGCTGGGCGGTCCAGAACTACCCGCCGCCGCCGCCCGCTCGCTACGACGAGCCCTACAGCCCCTACACGCTCGGGCTCGTCGACCTCGCCGAAGGCCTGCGCGTGCTCGCGCGCCTGCGCAGCGCCGACCCGGCGAGGCTTCGGGCCGGGATGGCGGTCTCGCTCGTGCTCGCGCCCCTGTGCCGCGACGCGAGCCGGGGCGAGCTCCTGACCTGGCAGTTCGAGCCGGCCTGACGCCGCCGCGAGGCGCGCGCGAACGGGAGACCTGCGGATGAGAGACGTCGTGGTGCTCGGTGCGGGCATGCATCCGTGGGGCAAGTTCGAGAGCAAGTCGGTGACGGCGTTGTGTCGCGATGCCGTGTCGGCAGCGCTGGCCGACGCCGGCGTGGCCTGGCGCGAGGTCGAGGCGGTCGCGGCCGCGAGCTCGCGCTTCTCGGGCGGCAAGGGCTGGGGGCTCAGCGGCAACGACGTCGTCGAGGACCTGGGCTCGACGGGGGTCCCCGTCTACAACCTGTCGGCCGGCTGCGCGGCGGGTGGCAACGCCTTCGCGATCGGGAGGCTCCTGGTCGCGAGCGGGGCCCACGACCTCGTGGTGGTGGTGGGTGGCGAGAAGCTCCCGAAGGGCTTCATCCAGACCTCCGGCGTCGAGGACCTGAACGACCCCGAGTACCTGCGCCAGCTCTGTGTCGGCATGCCGGGGCCCGCGTTCTGGGCGTTCCTCGCCCGGCGCCGCATGGAGGAGCACGGCACGACCGAGCGCGACTTCGCCGCCGTGGCCGTCAAGGCGCACCAGGTGGGCAAGCACAACCCGAACGCACGCTTCCGCAAGGAGTTCACGCTCGAGGAGGTGCTCGCCTCCCCGCTCGTTGCCGATCCGCTCCACCTCTACGAGATCTGCCCGGTGAGCGACGGCGCCGCAGCGGTGGTGCTCGCCTCGGCCGAGCGCGCACGCCGGCACACGAGCCGGCCGATCCGGGTGGCGGCGAGCGCCGTCGCCACGGCCCGCTTCGGCGACGGCATCCCGCGCGGGCTCGCGAGCGTCGTCCCGGACGGCCCGACCCTGCACAGCGAGGCCGCACGGGCCGTGCGCGAGGCGCTCGAGACCGCCGGCGTCGGCCCGCGCGACGTCGATCTCGTCGAGCTGCAGGACAACACCGTCTACTACGAGCTTGCGTTTCCCGAGGAGTGGGGGCTGGTCGAGCCCGGCGAGTCCGAGCGCATGGTGGCGGCCGGCGAGACGCTGCCGACCGGGCGGCTCCCGATCAACCCGAGCGGCGGCTTCCTCTGCTTCGGCGAGGCCACCACCGCCCAGGGCCTGTTCCAGATCTGCGAGCTCACCGCGCAGCTGCGCGGCGAGTGCGGGCCGCGCCAGGTGCCGGACGCCCGCATCGGTCTCGCCCAGACCCTCGGTCTCGGCGGGAACGGGACCGCGGTGGTGCTTTCGCGCTAGGGACACCGTCCAGCGGCTTCGAGGTTGGACTGCCTTCCGAGGCGGCCCGTCGATGCCCGGCCGCGGCCGGGGCCTCCTCGCAGCCGGGCTTCACCCGAGGTCCGTGGCGTCGTGACGCTCCGGGACCCGCAGCTCCTCGGGCCCCCAGACCTTGTTCACGCGCTCACCGCGCCGCACGGCGTCCCGCCCGGCGATCTCCTCGGCCCACCGGACGACGTGGCGATAGGACCGGACGTCGAGGAACTCCGCGGCGTCGTAGAGCCGGCCCAGCACGAGCGCGCCGTACCAGGGAAAGGTCGCGATGTCGGCGATCGTGTAGTCGTCGCCGGCCAGGAAGCGGCGCTCGGCGAGGTTGCGATCGAGGACGTCGAGCTGGCGCTTCACCTCCATGGCGTAGCGGTTGATCGGGTACTCGTACTTCTCCGGGGCATACGCGTAGAAGTGACCGAAGCCGCCGCCCAGGTACGGCGCGCTGCCCATCTGCCAGAACAGCCAGGACAGGCACTCCGCGCGCGCGTCCGGCTGGGTCGGCAGGAACGCGCCGAACCTCTCCGCCAGGTAGACGAGGATGGCGCCGGACTCGAAGACCCGGATCGGCGGCGCAGCGCTGCGATCGAGCAGGGCCGGGATCTTGGAGTTGGGGTTGACGGCGACGAATCCGCTTCCGAACTGCTCCCCCGCTCCGATGTCGATCGGCCAGGCGTCGTACTCCGCGCCCGTCCGGCCGAGGGCCAGGAGCTCCTCGAGGAGGATGGTGACCTTCACGCCGTTGGGCGTCGCCAGCGAGTAGAGCTGCAACGGATGGCGGCCGACGGGCAGCTCCTGGTCGTGGGTGGACCCTGCGACCGGGCGGTTGATCCGCGCGAAGCGGCCACCGCTCTCGGCGTCCCACTTCCAGACCCGGGGCGGCGTGTAGGCCGGCGGCGAGGCGGAGGACGAGCCGGACATCGTGATCTCCTCTGTGCAGGGAGCGGCCGACCCTGGATCGACTCGCGGAGGCGCCGGGATCGGCCCCGCCCCCGGGGCCTCCTGTGATCTGGTTCATAGCAATCGGCCGTGCGCTGGCGGTAGATGGTCGCATGATGAGGTCCCCTTCGGCCGTACCGGAGTCCTTGTGGGAGCGAGGCGGAGTCCGCCCACCGCCGGTCGGGCTGGCTGGCCCCCGCCTGTCGCTCGGCCGCGGGTACGAGATCGACGCCCTGGCGGAGGTGCTCGTGAGCAACGGCCAGCGCGTTCCGATCCAGCAGCAGGCCTGGAAGCTCCTCACGATCCTCGTGCGTGAGCCCGGGCGCGTCTTCCCGCGCGAGAGCCTGTACGAGCGCCTGTGGCCCGCGGGGACCTTCGTGGACTTCGAACACGGGCTCAACACGGTCGTGCGGAAGCTTCGCCGGGCGCTCGGCGATTCCCCGGCGCACCCGAGCTTCATCGAGACGGTGCCGAGGCGCGGCTACCGCTTCGTCGGATCGGCCGTGGTCACGGACGCACCCGGCTGCGGGTCCGGTCAGGACTCCGACGTGTAGTCCGACGGAGGGCCCTCCGAGCCTCCCATCGCCCGGCCCCGCTAGCGCCCCCGGAACACCGGCTTGCGCTTCTCCACGAAGGCGCGGGTGCCCTCGCGCGCGTCCTCGGTGTGGGCGGACAGGGTGGAGGCGACGGCCTCGTAGTCGAGCATCTCGTCGAGGCTCGCGCGGAGCGACTTCCAGACGAAGCGGCGTGCGAGGTCGATCGCCACGCTCGGGCCGCGCGCCAGCTCGCGCGCGTAGGCCAGCGCCGCCTCGAGATCCTGGCCGGGCTCCACGAGCTCGTCGACGAGACCCTCGCGCAGGCACGCGTCGGCCTCGAGGATGCGGCCCGTGGTGACCATCATCAGCGCGGTGGGCAGGCGCGCCACGTGTGCCAGGAGCCACGTGATCCCGCAGTCCGGCGCGAAGCCGAGCCGCACCATCGCCGCGCACATGCGCACGGTGGGGTCGGCGAAGCGGCGGTCGCAGGCGAGCGCGAAGGCGAGCCCCACGCCCATCACCGGCCCGTGGAGCGCCGCGATCACCGGCTTCTCGACCTCGACGATCATGCGCACCAGCTCGGCGATCGGGCCGGCGGGGGTCTTGCGCTGGTAGCGCTCGAGGGGCTGCTCGGAGAGGCCGGGCATGCCGCGTGCGGCGTCTCCCGAGAGCCACTCGGCGTCGCCGCCCGAGCAGAACCCGCGCCCGGCGCCGGTCAGCACGATCACGCGCACCTCGTCGCGCGTGCGCAGCTCGCGCAGCAGCTCGACGAGCTCGGCGGCCAGGTCCCAGGTGACGGCGTTGAGCCGCTCGGGGCGGTTCAGCGTGATGACGCCGATCCCGTCCTCGACGGCGAAGAGGACCCCGCTCGTGTCTGCCATGGCTCGCCTTCCCCTTTGCCGCCGGCGGCGCTCAGCCGGGCGCCCGGAGCGCCGCCACGATCTCGCGCACCCGCTCCTCGTCGCGCCGCAGGCGCGGCGGCAGATCGAGGAGCAGGGTGGAGAAGAGCCCGGTGCAGCGCTCGCGCAGCTTCGGCACGAGCTCCTCGTCGCGCGCGACGATCGCCCACTCGTCGAGCATGGCGTCACTGATCAGCCCCGGCAGCTCGGTCCAGCGACCCTCGCGCGAGAGCCGGTGGAGCTCCCGGCCGACGTCCTGCCAGCCGTGGTGATCGAGAACCGACTGGTAGGTCGGCGTCGAGCCGTAGAAGGCGATGTGCTGCTTGAGCGCGTGCCGCGCGGCCTCGAGCCCGGCGTCGTCGGCACCGAGCGCCAGGAACGGGGCTCCCACGAGGTCGATGCCACCGCCTTCGCGGCCGCCCTTGCGAAGCCCGGCCTCGACCGCGGGCAGCACCACCTCGCGGGCGAAGCGGAAGGTCGCGATCGGGTGCAGGCGCAGGCCCGCGCACAGCTCGCCGGCGAGCCGCGCCATGTAGGGGTTCACGGCGGCGAGGTAGACCGGCGGCGCGGGGTGCTCGATCGGGCCGGGATGGAAGAACGGGGACATCAGCGTGAACTGGTAGTGCTCGCCGCGGAACCAGCGCGGCGCGTCCGGCTCCGCGAAGGTCGCGAGGATCGCCTGCAGGCACTGCAGGTACTCGCGCAGGCGCGGACCGGGGGGCGCGTTCCAGGTCGCGCCGTAGCGCCGCTCGACGTGCGGCTTCACCTGCGTGCCGAGGCCGAGCTGGAAGCGGCCGCCCGAGAGCTGCTGGAGGTCCCAGGCGAGCTGTGCGCTCACCATCGGGCTGCGCGGGAAGGCGATCGCGACGTTGGTGCCGAGCGTCACGCGCGTCGTGTGCCCGGCGGCCACGGCGAGAGGCAGGAAGGGATCGTGCCCGGCCTCCGCGCTCGTGATGCCGTCGAAGCCCAGATCCTCGCAGCGCCGCGCTTCGCTGGCGATGCGCGCGAGGCTCCACGGGCGCTGCGCGCCGCCGGCGTACTGCTCGGTCTCGGGACCGAGGATCACCGTTTCGACCCGGAAGCTCAGGCCGCGGGCTCCCGGCTCGCATCGTGCGCTGCGATCCAGCCGAAGGTCATCGCCGGGCCCAGCGTCGAGCCGGCTCCGGGATAGGTGCGCCCCATCACCGACGCCGTGCAGTTCCCGGTCGCCCACAGGCCGGGGATCGGCTCACCCGCCTCGTTCAGCACCCGCGCGCGGGCGTCGGTCCGCAGGCCGCCCTTGGTGCCGAGCTCGCCGGGGAAGGCCTCGATGCCGTAGAAGGGTGGCGTCTCGAGCGGCGCCAGACACGCGTTGGGCTTGACCTTGAGGTCGCCGTAGTAGCGGTCGAAGATGTTCTCGCCGCGGTGGAAGTCGAGATCCTGGCCGCTCCGCGCGAACTCACCCACGCGCCGCACCGTGGCTTCGAGCCCGGCCGGGTCGATGCCGAGCGCGGCGGCGAGGCCCGCCAGGGTGTCGGCCTTGCGCAGGTAGCCGTCGGTGAGCCGGCGCGGGAGCACCCAGTCCGGCTGCTGCGTCGACTGCAGGATCGGGCCGAAGGGATAGCGGCGCCGGTAGGCCGCGTCGAACACCAGGTACGCGGGCACGCACGGGGTCGCGGGGGCATTGCGCTTGTACATCGCGTCCACGACGTCGACGTAGGGAGCGGCCTCGTTCACGAAGCGCTCGCCGCCCTTGTCGACGAGGATGCTGCCGGGCAGGCCCTTCTCGATCACGAGCATCCGGGCGTGCTCTTCGCCCGGGACGAGCGTGGTCGGGCCCCACCATGCCGCGTCCATCAGGTCGAGGCCGGCGCCCACCTCGGTCGCCATCGCGATCGCGTCGCCCGTGTTCCCCTTGTGGGCGGCCGACCACTCGGCGCGCGTCGGCTGCGGCAGCCAGCGCTCGCGCAGGGCCTGGCTGCCTTCGAAGCCACCGGTGGCGAGGACCACGCCGCGCTGCGCCCGGATGCGCATCCGGCGCCCCGCGCGCTCCGCCTCGACGCCCACCACGCGACCGCCCTCGACGATCAGGCGGCGGGTCGGGCTCTCGAGCCAGAGGGGAATGCCCCGGTCGAGCATCGAGAGGCGCAGCATGCCGACGAGCGCGTTGCCCATGGTGAGGTTGCGGTCACGCTTCGACTGCAGGCGTCCGGTCACGTCGAGCGCATAGCCCAGCATCAGGCGGACCAGGAGCCGCACCCAGCCACGCGAGCGGACCAGCATCGTGCGGGCGTCGCGAGCGGTCATTGCCACCCGGCCGAAGATCAGCGTCTGCACGCTCGGCTCGCGCAGCCTTCGCAGCTCGTCGCCGAGCAGCCGCCCGTCGAAGTAGTCGACCTCGACCGAACGCGCACCGGGCCGCGCGCCCGGCAGGCCGGGGTAGTAGTCCGCGTAGGTCGGCAGCGGCAGCAGCGCGAGACGCGTGCGCTCGACCATCCACTGGAGCATCCGCGGAGCGGTGTCGACGTAGGTGCGCAGCCGCTCCTCGGAGCTCGTGCCGGCAGTGGCACGCTGCAGGTAGAGCAGCGCGTCCTCGGGCGTGTCGTTGACACCGGCCTCGGTCATCAGATGGTTGTTCGGGATCCACAGGCTCCCCCCCGACATCGCGGAGGAGCCTCCGTAGCGGTCGCACTTCTCGAGGACGAGGACGCTCGCGCCGGCGTCGTGGGCGGCGATCGCGGTGGTGAGTGCGCCGGCGCCCGAGCCGACGACGACCACGTCCACCGCGTGATCCCAGGCCCCGGTCCCCGCCTCGCTCCCTGCCACCATCTCCTCCTTCCGCCACGTCCCGGCTACAGGCCACGCTCAGGGCCAGGCGCCGGTGGACCCGCGAGGATGCGACGCGGCTCTCCCGCGCGTATGACTGGGGTCATACGACCGCCGATCGGCGCAACCGTAGCGAGCGGTGTGGTTGGCCGTCCAGCGAGGGATGCGACGGGTGCCGGGCAGGCTGCGGGTCGCCCGGCGCGGCGCGCGGGCCTACTGGCTTCGGATCGCCTCCCAGGCGAACTGGGCGGCCTGTCGCAGCCTCTGCTCGATCGGATAGTCGGCGTTCGCGAGCCAGTTGGTGATCGCCGCGTTCAGGATGCCGACCACCATCTCCGCGAGGAACGCGGGATCCTGGTCGGCGCGCACGTCGCCGCGCTCCTGACCCTCGCGCAACATCGCGGCAAAGGGCTCGTGGATGCGTCCGAGGTAGGGGGGCTGCTTGCCCAGCTCCGACTCGGTGCGCATCAGCTCGAGCAGCACGTCGCGGGCGAGGCCGCGGGTCTCGGCGATCTGTTCGGCGGCCACCTTGGTGAAGCCGATGAGGCGGTCCCGGGTCGACTCCTCCGTCACGAGCTGGCTCTTCAGGAGCAGCTCGATGACGCCGACGACCTCGCCGGCCATCTGCCCGAGCACCGCGTTCTTGCTCGGGAAGTGGTTGAAGAAGGTGGCGGGCACGACGTCGGCCGCCTCGGCGATCTGGCTCACGGTCGTGCGCTCGAAGCCCTGGCTGCGGAAGAGGTCGACGGCGGCGTCGTAGATGCGCAGGCGCCGTTCGAGCTTGCGCTTCGCGAGCCGGCTCGGCATCGCAGGCTTCGTGGTGGGATCCGCCTTCACGCGGGCAACCTTAGCATCCTGACCCATCGGTCGAGCCTCCAGGCGATATCCGGGTGACGCATCTTATCATTGTAAGTATCTGTAGAAACGGAACTTTTTAAGAAATTTAGATTACTATACAAAACTGGCTTCGACTCTTCGATTAGTGTGATATAAAACCGTGGTCCAGGGCACCGCGGGCCACGACCCGCCGGGAGGCTTCCATCCTATGCCGCGCGAATACGAGGTCATCGAAGACGATTGCATCGGCTGCCGGCTCTGCGTCGAGCGCGCGCCGGAGAACCTCGAGATCCCGGAGGGTGCGAGCGTCGCGCGCGTCTTCCACCAGCCCGCGAACGCGGAGGAGGAGGAAGCCGTTCGCGAGGCTGCCGAGTACTGCCCGATGGGCGCGCTCCACAAGAACAAGGAGGTCGGTGACGCCCCGTCCCTGGGGAGCCACGACCGATCGGCCTTCGCTCCGGCTGGAGATTCCATGCCGGCCGATTCCACGCTGACGGAACTGGAGAACTGAGCCATGAAGTTCGAAACGATCGACACGGCGGTCCAGGCGCTCTGGCGCTTCGACTACGACTCGAACATCAAGCAGCTCCGCGACCTCTACGAGGTGGCGAAGAAGGAGCAGTGGAACGCGGCGCTCGACGTCCCCTGGGACATCAAGACCGACCCGGCCACCGTCGGCGACATGAGCGCGCCCAACGCCGAGCCCTACGACTTCGTGAAGGCGCTGCCCAAGGACAAGCAGATCGAGTTCGCCAAGCGGCGTTCCGCCCACCTGCTCTCCAACTTCCTGCACGGCGAGCAGGGCGCGATGATGATCTGCGGGCAGCTCGTCGAGGTGGTGCCCGACATGGACGCCAAGCTCTACGCCTCGACGCAGGTGATCGACGAGGCGCGCCACGTCGAGGTCTTCTATCGCTACATCCAGCGCCTCGACCGCACCTACCCGATCATGACGGGGCTCAAGAACCTGCTCAACGCGGTGCTGCAGGCCGACATGTGGCAGATGAAGTGCGTGGGGATGCAGGTGATCGCGGAGAGCATCGCGATGGGCTCGTTCAAGATCATGCGCGGCATCACCCACGACGAGGTCTTCAAGAAGATCCTGGAGCTCACCTCCCAGGACGAGGCGCGCCACGTGTCCTACGGCCTCATCTACATGAAGGACGCGATCCCGAAGATGAGCGAGCCCGACCGCGATCGCCTCGAGGACTTCGCCTTCGCGGCGATGACGATGCTCGCGACGACGCCCCAGATGGAGGGCGACAAGCGGGTCGATCCCTTCGAGCAGATCTACGCCGAGCTCGGCATCGACCCGGCACGGGCGAACTCCGAGATCATCTCGCGGATGGCGGATCCGGAGTACGTGAAGACCCAGCCGAACCCCTTCCGGGAGTACGCCTATCCGCAGCTCGAGCGGCTCGGCCTGATCACGGACCGCACGCGTTCCAAGTACCGTGAGGTGGGCCTCGCGGAGTGACGGCGCGCCGACGCGGCGCCCGGGACCCCGATCCTCGGACCCGGGCGCCGCAGGCCGCCCCGTGACACGACGGACGGCCTTGCACGGCCCCTCCCGCCTTCGCTAAAGATCTGCTCGTCTAACGCCGTTAAAGCGCCCGAACGGCGTTCGAACCCGATCCGACGAGTACGACGATGCGATCCCTCCAGCCCGCGGAGCGGCGGCGGCTCCAGAACCGCGCCGAGGCGCGTCGCGCGATCCTGGACGCGACCGAGGCGCTGCTCGTGGAGGGAGGCCTCCAGGCCTTCTCGATGCGCCGGCTGGCGGAGCGCTGCGGCTACACCGCGCCGACCATCTACCACTACTTCGGCGACAAGCAGACCCTGATCGACGAGCTCGTCGAGGAGCGCTGCCGGGTCCTGCTGCGCGGGCTCGAGCGGGTGGCACTCGGCGCGGACCCGATCGGGAACGTCCGCACGATGTGCCTCGCCTTCGTCCGCTTCGGGCGGCGCTACCCCACCTTCTACCGCCTGCTCTCGATGCCGCTCGAAGAGGAGCGCCCGCCGCCGCCGTCGGCCGAGGCGGCGCGCGGCCTCCTGCAGGGTCCGCTCGAGAAGCTCGGCGCCGAGGGGCGCGTGCCGGCCGGGGTCGAGGCCGCCGGCCAGGCGATCTGGGCCTATCTGCACGGGCACATCCTGCTGCGTGCGGCGCGGCCCGACTACGCCTGGGAGCCGGGCGTCCTCGAGACCGGCCTCGACGCGCTGCTGCGCGGCCTGATCCAACCGGGGCGCGACGGCGCCGCCGCACCCGACGGAGAGGAGTCGCCCGCATGAGCTTCCACCGCGCGCGGATCGGACTCGCCGCGTCGCTCGCGATCGCGGTCGCGTCGGGCTGTGGCGGGGAGTCGGCCACCGCGCCGGTCTCGGCCCCGCCCGTGATGGCGAGCCCGGTCGAGGCGTTCCGGATCGAAGACCGCATCGAGGCCACCGGTCAGCTGCTGGCGCAATCGGAGGCAGCCGTAGCCGCGCAGGTGGGCGGGCAGGTGACGCGCATCGTGCGCGACGAGGGCCACGAGGTCGCCGAGGGCGAGCTCGTGATCGAGATCGACCCCGAGCGCCGCCAGCTCGAGGCGGACAGCGCGCGCGCGATGCTGGCGCAGGCCGACGCGCAGGCCGCCGAAGCGGCACGCGAGCTCGGGCGCATGGAGAAGCTCCACGCCGAGGGCGTCGCGGCCGACGCCAAGCTCGATCAGGTGCGCACGGCGCTGCACGCGGCGCGTGCGAGCCGCGAGTCGCTGGCCGCGCAGCTCGGGATGGCCGAGCGCTCGGTGCGCGACTCGAGCGTGACCGCGCCCTTCGCCGGGCTCGTCGCGCGCCGCTGGGTGAGCGAGGGCGAGTTCGTCGCGCCCGGGCAGAAGCTCTTCGACCTCGTGGCCCTCGATCCGATCGAGGTCGAGTTCCACCTGGCCGAGCGCGACTCGAGCCGCGTCGCCGAGGGCGCGCCGGTGGCCGTGCGCGTGGCGCCGTTTCCGGACGAGGTCTTCGACGCGCAGGTGACCGTGGTCTCCCCCACCATCGACCCGACGACCCGCACGCTGCGCGTCAAGGCCGTGCTCGCGAATCCCGACGGCCGCCTGCGCCCGGGCCTGTTTGCGCGCGCCGACCTCGGCATCGCGGTGCGCGAAGGCGTGCCGATGATCCCGGAGGAGGCCGTGCTCCAGCGCGCGGACGGTGCGGTGGCCTTCCGTCTCGTGGGCGGAGGCCGCGTCGAGCGGCGCCGGCTCGAGCTCGGCGTGATCCGCGACGGCCGCGTCGAGGTGCGCAGCGGGCTCGCGGCCGGCGATCGCGTGATCGTGCGCGGGCAATCCGAGCTGGTGGACGGCGCCGCGGTGTCGGAGCGCGACACGGCCGGCCAGCCCGTCGCGGACGCGACCCTCCCGGCCGGGCAGCGCGACGTGGCGCAGCCCGTGATCCGCTGAGGCCCCGTCTTGACGCTCTCCGATGTCGCGATCCAACGCCCCATCCTCACCTGGATGATGACGCTCGCGCTGATCGTCTTCGGCACGATCGGCTTCCTGCGCCTCGGCGTCGACCAGTTCCCGAACCTCGACTTCCCGGTCCTCACCGTCCAGGCGGTGCTCGAGGGCGCGACGCCCGAGGGCATGGAGGAGGACGTCACCGACATCCTCGAGGAGTACCTCAACACGATCAGCGGCGTGCGCTCGATCCGCTCCACCTCGTACCAGGGCGCCGCGATCCTGATCGTCGAGTTCGAGCTCGGCAAGAACCTGGACGTCGCCGCCCAGGACGTGCGCGACAAGGTCTCGCTGGCGCGCGTGGACCTGCCGCCCGAGCTCGACCCGCCGGTGGTGGGCACCTTCGACCCGAACGACATGCCGGTGCTGTGGATCCCGCTCGACAGCCAGCGCTCGGTGGTCGCCACCAGCGAGGCGGTGCGCCGGCAGATCAGTCCCTACCTCCAGACCATCCCAGGCGTGGCCGGCGTCGCGATGTTCGGCCGCCGCGACCGCAACATCCGGATCTGGCTCGACGGCGACGAGCTGCGCGCTCGCGGCCTCGCCGCCGGCGACGTCCTGGCGGCGCTCCAGCGCGAGCACGTGGAGATGCCGGGCGGCTCCGTCGAGAGCGCCCGCGTCGACTACTCGGTGAAGACCGACGCCGAGTTCCGCACCGTCGCCGAGATGGAGACGCTCGTCGTCGCGCACCGCGACGGCGCGCCGGTGCTGCTGCGCGACGTGGCGCGGGTCGAGGACGGCGCCGAGGACCCGGCCATGGTCGTCCGCTACAACGGCGAGCCCTCCGTCGGGATGGGCATCCGCAAGCAGAGCGGTGGCAACACGGTGGCGATCGTGGACGAGGTCCTCTCGCGCCTCGATCAGGTGGCCGCGGTGCTCCCGGCCGGCATCCGCCTGCACGCCACGAGCGGCTACATCGACTTCTCGAAGGGCGTGCGCGAGGCGGTCTCGGAGACCGAGTTCGCCCTGCTCTTCGGCGCGCTCCTGGCGGTCTTCACGGTCTGGGTGTTCCTGCGCCGCGCCCGCCCCACCTTCATCATCGCGCTGGCCATCCCGGTCTCGCTGATCGCGACCTTCGGGCTCGTCTACGTGGCCGGCTTCACGCTCAACACCATGACCCTGCTCGGCATGGCGCTCGCGGTGGGCGTCGTGATCGACGACGCGATCGTGGTGCTCGAGAACATCGAGCGGCACCGCGAGCGTGGCGAGAGCGGCTGGGACGCCGCCAGCAAGGGCACCCGTGAGATCGCCTTCGCAGCCACGGCGGCCACCTTCTCGGTCGCCGCCGTCTTCCTCCCGGTGCTCTTCGTCGAGGGTCTGGTCGGCAGCTTCCTGCGCGACTTCGGGCTCACCGTCGCGGGCTCGGTCCTCCTCTCGCTCTTCGTCGCCCTCACGCTGACGCCGATGCTCGCTGCGCGCATGCCGCCGCCGTCGGAGCGCCAGCACGGGAGCGTCTACCACCGGCTCGAGCAGGGCTTCGAGTGGATCGAGGAGCGCTACCGCCGGATCCTCGACTGGACGCTCGCGCACCGGCTGGCGACCGTCCTCGTCGCGCTGGCGAGCTTCCTGGGCGCCTGCGGGCTCTCGACCCAGCTCGACAGCGAGTTCTTCCCGGCCGCCGACGAAGGGATCTTCTTCGCGCGCCTCGAGGCCGCGCCAGGCACCTCGCTCGAGGCGACCGACGAGTACCTGAAGGCCGACGAGCAGTGGTTCCTTCGGCAACCGGAGCTTGCGGGCCTGTTCTCGGCGGCGGGCTCGAGCGGGGGCGGCAACGAGGCTGCGCGCCAGGCCGAGACCAACATGGGGATGGTGTTCGGCACCCTGAAGCCGCGCGACGAGCGCGAGCGCAGCGTGCACGAGCTGATCGCCGACGCGCGTGCCGAGCTCTCCGCGATCCCCGGGCGCAAGCTGCGCATCTTCAACCCGAGCGAGATGATCACCGCGGGTGCCAACCAGGGCTCCTTCGAGGTCGAGATCCTCGGCAACCTGGAGCTCGTCGAGCTCGACCGCCTGGCGCAGGAGATGATCCGCCGGCTCGACGCGCTCGGCGGCTTCGTCGACCTCTCGTCGAGTCTCAAGCTGGGGCTTCCCGAGGTCCGCATCGTGCCGGACCGCGAGAAGGCGGCGGCGCTCGGCGTCGACGCGCGGACCGTGGCGCAGGCGATCCGGGTGATGGTCGGCGGCCAGGACGTCGGGATCTTCAAGGAGGCCGGACGCCGCTACGACATCCGCATGCGCCTCGACGAAGAGGACCGCCGCGACCCGGCCCAGATCGGCCAGCTCTACGTTCGCACCGGAGCGGGCGAAGTGGTCGAGCTGCGCAACCTGGTCCGCATCGAGACCGGGGCGGCACCGTCGGCGATCACAAGGACCAACCGCCAGCGCTCGGTGACGATCGGCGCGAACCTCGCCGACGGCCGCAAGCTCGGGCCGTCGATCGAGGACGCCCGGCGCATCGCGGACGAGATCCTGCCCGAGGGCGTCGCACTGGGACTGTCCGGGCAGGCCCAGGCGATGCAGGAGGGCGCCGGGCAGCTCGCGCTCGCGCTCGGGCTCGGCATCCTCGTGATCTACATGGTGCTGGCCGCGCAGTTCGAGAGCCTCGTGCACCCGCTGACGGTGATGCTGGCACTGCCGCTCGCGATGGTGGGCGCAATCCTGGGCCTGCTCGTCACCGGCCACACGCTGAATCTCTTCAGCATGATCGGGATCCTGCTCCTCTTCGGGCTCGTGACGAAGAACTCGATCCTGCTCGTCGACTATGCGAACCAGCTACGGCGCGAGGGCATGGACAAGCTCACGGCGATGCGCACCGCCGCACCGGTGCGGCTGCGCCCGGTGCTGATGACGGCCATCTCGATGATCTTCGGAGTGCTGCCCGCGGCGATCGGCATCGGCCCCGGCTCCGAGACGCGCGCCCCCATGGCGGTCGCGAGCGCCGCCGGCATGTTCTCGTCGATGCTGCTGACGCTGCTCGTGGTACCGGTCTTCTACCTGCTCTTCGACGACGCCGCGGACACGATCAAGCGCGCGGTGAGCCGGATCGGCTCGCAAGCTCGCGAAGCGAGCGCGCAGCGAGGCGAAGCCGAGCGAAGCCCATGAGGCCGGCTCGCGAAGCGAGCGCGCGACGGCGACCCCGAGGGACCCTCGGGATCGCCGTCGCGCCGAACGTTGCCGCTTCGAGGGCCGGGCGCGCCGCTCAGCGCCGGCGGCGCGAGGCGACCAGCAGGCCCGCTGCGAAGACGAGCGCGGCCGACGGCTCGGGGATCGTCGGGCCCCCACCGCCGGCGGATTCGAAGTTCACCGCCAACGCGCTGAACGCGACCCGGAAGTCGCCGCGTCCGACCGAAGCGATCGTGACCTCGACCGAGTCGCCCGCGCTGTCGATCCAGCCCGAGACGCTGCCGCCGAAGAAGCCGGCCAGGAAGTGGCTCCGGTCTCCGTCGAGCGCGCTGCCGTCGATCGAGATGAGCAGTTCCTCGGACTCCAGGTCGAAGTCGTCGATCACCGAGACCACCAGGCATGCGCTCACGACCGAGGAGACCGGCACGTCCGGGGAGAACGTGTGGGTGGTCACGATCGGGTTTCCCGCGTCGACGCGGGAAGCACCGAGTCCCGTGCCGAGGTAGTCGAGATCGCCGCCGGCGATCAGCGCGTGGAGGCTGCCGGGGTTGGTCGGCAGCGTCACCGTACCGTGGACGTTGCCGAGCATGCTCGACGTCTGCACGTCGGCGTACCAGTAGGAGAGAGCAGCGGCGGGGCCCGCGTACAGCAGGCCGGCAGACGCGACGAGGGACAAGAACAGCTTCCGCATTTGGATCGATTCCTTGTGGCTCGAGCCGTGGGTGTCGCGCAGATTACCACCGCGCAATGTGCAACTGCAAGCGCGGCGACCCTGGCGGCCCGCCGAGCGCGGACCCGGAAGCGGGCACGGCGGCCGAGCACAATCGATCTTCCCTCGGGGGATCGAAGGACCAGCCGCGACCGGCCGGCCCGGCCCGCTCTTCCGGGCAGGTCGGCGTCGATCGCACGCTACCTTGCCGCGGCGCCTGACTCCGGAATCGACGGAGAGCCGGCACCAGCCCAGGAGAGCCCATGCCCCCCCGCGAGCAAGGCTTCGGCCCCCGGATGCGCTTCGGTGCCTTCGTCGCCCCGTTCCACCCCGTGCGCGAGAACCCGGAGCTGGCCCTGCGGAGGGACTTCGAGCTCGTCGAATGGCTCGACCAGCTCGGCTACGACGAGGCCTGGATCGGGGAGCACCACTCCGCGGGCTACGAGCTCATCGCCTCGCCCGAGCTCTTCATCGCCGCCGCCGCCGAGCGCACCCGCCACATCAAGCTCGGCACCGGCGTCTCCTCGCTGCCCTACCATCACCCCCTGATCCTCGCCGACCGCATCCACCAGCTCGACCACCAGACCCGCGGCCGCGCGATGTTCGGGGTGGGCCCCGGCGCGCTGCCGAGCGACGCCTTCATGATGGGCATCCCGGTGGCGGCGCAGCGCGATCGCATGGACGAGGCGATCGGCGTGCTGGTGCCGCTGCTGCGCGGCGAGACGGTGACGCACGAGAGCGACTGGTTCACGCTCCGGGACGCCCGCCTCCAGCTCGCACCCTACACGCGCCCGCACATCGAGATCTGCGTGGCCTCGCAGGTGTCGCCGGCGGGTGCGCGCGCGGCTGGCAAGCACGGCCTCGGGCTGCTCTCGATCGGTGCCACCTCGACCGGCGGCTTCGACGCGCTCGCCAGGAACTGGAAGATCTGCACCGACAAGGCGGCGGAGCACGGCCGCACGGTCGAGCGCAGCGCCTGGCGGCTGGTGGGCCCGATGCACGTCGCCGAGACGAAGGAGAAGGCGCGCGAGAACGTGCGCTTCGGTCTCGAGCGTTGGCTCTACTACTTCCAGGAGATCGCCGCGCTGCCGCTCGCGCCGCCCGGCTCGGTCGACAACGCGATCGACGCGCTGATCGCCTCGGGCCTCGCCGTGATCGGCGATCCCGACGACGCGATCGCCCAGCTCGAGCGGCTCGAGAAGCAGTCGGGTGGCTTCGGCTGCTTCCTGCACATGGCCCACAACTGGGCCGACTGGGCGGAGACGCGGCGCAGCTACGAGCTCTTCGCCCGCTACGTGATGCCGCGCTTCCAGCACCTGAACCGCAACCGCGATGCGAGCATGGCCTGGGCCGCGCAGAACCGGCCGACCTTCATGGGCGCGATGGGCAACGCGATCAACGCCGAGATCCAGAAGCACTTCGCCGAGCAGCGGGAGAAGGCCGGGCCCGAGAAGGGCGCCGCCTGAGCGCGCCGCGAAGCCCCGGGGAGCCCTCGGGCGGCGCGCTGCTCGTCTCGTCGTGGGTCGAGGCGCGCTACGCCGCCGCGCTGGACGCGGCGGCGCCCGGCGTTCCGCGGGTGGTGCTCGCGCCGCAGCGCCCGGGGAGCCCGGGCGCGGAGACCGGCGCCGTACTGCGCGGGGATCCGGCCACCGTGGAGCTCGCCTATCTCTCCGGCGACTGCTACCCGGACCACGTGCGCGACGTCGTGCGGGCGCTCGGCGCCGCGCCGCGCCTGCGCTGGCTGCACACCTTCAGCGCGGGCGTCGACCATCCGTGGTTCCAGGCCCTGCGGGCGCGGGGCGTGCGGCTCACGACCTCGTCGGGCGCGCACGCCGTGCCGATCGCGCAGACGGTGCTGCTCTACCTGCTCGCGCTCTCGCGCGGTCTGCCCGCCTGGCTCGACGCGCAGCGCCGGCGCACCTGGGAGCGCCACGAGATCACCGACCTCCAGGACCTCGTGCTGGGCGTCGTCGGGCTGGGCCCGATCGGGCTCGAGGTGGCGCGCCTCGGGATCGCGTGCGGGATGCACACCCTGGCCGTGCGCCGCACGCCCCGCGGCGACGAGCCCTGCGAGACCTGGCCACTCGCGCGCCTCGACGAGCTGTGCGCACGCGCCGACGCGATCGTGCTCGCGCTCCCGCTCACCGGCGACACCCGCCACCTCTTCGACGCCGCGCGCCTCGCGCGCATGAAGCGCGGAGCGTGGCTCGTGAACGTCGGCCGCGGTGCGCTGGTGGACGAGCCGGCGCTCGTCGCGGCGCTGCAGGAGGGCCGCCTCGGCGGCGCCGGCCTCGACGTCTTCGAGACCGAGCCGCTGCCGCCCGGGAGCCCGCTCTGGAGCCTCCCGAACGTCATCGTGACCCCGCATGCCTCCGGCGACACGCCCGGCAACCTGGTGCGAGCGAGCGAGATCTTCCTCGACAACCTGGGCCGCTTCACACGCGGCGAGCCGCTGCGCAACGAGGTGGCCTGAGCATGGGCCCGCGGGCGCGCCGGCTCGCGCTGCTCGCCGCGCTCGCGCTCGGCACGCTGGCCTCGCCCGCGCGCGCCCAGGGCGGCCTGCCCACGCGCGAGATCCTGCTCGGCGGCGAGCGCTTCCGCCTCGAGGTCGCCGCGGATCCGCAGGCCATGCACCGCGGCCTCGGCGGCCGCCGCGTGATCCCCCCGAACGGCGGCATGCTCTTCGTCTATCCCGCCCCCGGCCCACTGGCCTTCGTCATGCGCGACTGCCCGGTACCGATCGACGTCGCCTTCCTCGACGCGCAGGGTCGCGTCCTCAACGTCCACACGATGCAGCCCGAGCCACCGCGCCGGCCCGGCGAGAGCGACGCCGCCTACGAGCGCCGCCTGCCGGGCTACCCGAGCGCCGGCCCCGCCCGCTACGCCATCGAGCTCGCGGGCGGGCGCTTCGCCGCGCTGGGCATCGGCCCGGGGGATCGCGTCACGCTCGAGCCCTGAGCCGGGCCGGGCTCAGGAGCGCAGCTCCGGGTGGTCGGCGAAGAGGGCGAGCGCCTCGGGGTTCGCGAGCGCCTCGCGGTTGCGCACCGCGCGGCCGGCCACCACGTCACGCACGGCCAGCTCCACGATCTTGCCGCTGCGGGTACGCGGGATGTCGGACACCTGGACGATGCGTGCGGGCACGTGGCGCGGCGTCGTGTGGGTGCGGATGCGGGCGCGGATCCGCTCGCGCAAGGCGTCGTCGAGCGCGAGCCCCTCGCGCAGGCGCACGAAGAGCACCACGCGCACGTCGCCCGCGAAGGGCTGGCCGATCACGATCGCCTCCTGCACCTCGTCGAGGGTCTCCACCTGGCGGTAGATCTCGGCCGTGCCGATGCGGACGCCGCCGGGGTTCAGGGTCGCGTCGCTGCGGCCGTGGATCACGATGCCGCCGTGCGCCGTCCACTCGGCGAAGTCGCCGTGGTGCCAGACGCCGGGGAAACGCCCGAAGTAGGCGGCGCGGTAGCGCGCGCCGTCCTGGTCGTTCCAGAAGCCGACCGGCATGGAGGGGAAGGCGCGCGTGCAGACCAGCTCGCCGGCCTGGCCCGCACCGGCCGGGCGGCCCTCCTCGTCGAAGACGTCGACCGCCATGCCGAGGCCCGGCATCTGGCACTCGCCCCGCCAGACGGGCGCGGTCGGATCGCCGCCCACGAAGCAGGAGACGATGTCGGTGCCGCCCGAGATCGAGGCGAGCTGCACCTCGGGCGAGACCGCGTCGTAGACCCAGTCGAAGCCCTCGGGCGCGAGCGGCGAGCCGGTCGAGAGGAGCACGCGCATGGAGCCCAGGTCGTGGGTGTCGCGCGGCCTCACGCCGGCCTTGCGCACGCTGTCGAGGAACTTCGCCGAGACGCCGAAGAGCGCCGTGCGCTCCTGCTCCGCGAGATCGAAGAGTGCCGCCGGGCCCGGGTGCAGGGGCGAGCCGTCGTAGAGCACGAGCGTCGCCTCCGACGCGAGCCCCGAGGCCAGCCAGTTCCACATCATCCAGCCGGTCGTCGTGTAGTAGAAGAAGCGGTCGCCGGCGCGCAGGTCCGCGTGGAGGCGCTGCTCCTTCAGGTGCTGGAGGAGCGTGCCGCCGGCCCCGTGCACGATGCACTTGGGGGGGCCGGTGGTGCCCGAGGAGTAGAGCACGTACAGGGGATGGTCGAAGGGCAGGCGCACGAACTCGGGCGCGCCGGGCGTGGCCCCCGCGCCGAGCGCCTCCCAGGCGCAGGCGTCGCGGATCCCGGCCAGCGCCGGCGTCTCCCCGAGCCCCGCGACCATCACCACGCGCTCGACGCTCGGGAGCGCGCGGGCGATCTCGGCCACGCGCTCGCGCACGTCGTGGAGCTTGCCGGCGTAGGGATAGCCGTCGGCCGCGAAGAGCACGCGGGGCGTGATCTGGCCGAAGCGGTCGAGGACGCCGCGGGCCCCGAAATCGGGCGAGCACGACGACCAGGGCGCGCCGAGGCTCGCCGCCGCCAGCATCGCGATCACGGCCTCGGGGCCGTTCGGGAGGTAGCCCGCCACCCGATCGCCCGGGCCGACGCCGGCCCCGCGCAGTCCGCGCGCAACGCGCGCCACCTCGGCGTGGAGCTCGCCCCAGGTGAGCACCCGGCGCCGGCCGCGCTCGTCCCGCGCCACCAGCGCCGGCGACACGTCACGGCGTCGGAGCAGGTTCTCGGCGAAGTTGAGCCTCGCGTCCGGGAACCAGCGCGCGCCCGGCATCTGCTCGCCGGCGACGAGCGCGCGCTCGCCCGGCTCGCCCACGACCCCGCACCACTCCCAGAGCGCGCTCCAGAAGGCGCCGCGCTCGGCGACCGACCAGGCGTGGAGCGCGCGCGAGTCCGGGAGGGCGCGCCCCGCGCGCGGCTCGCACCACGCGCGGAAGGCGCTCATCTGCGCAGCGCGTGCGCGGCCCGGCGACGGCTGCCAGAGCGGCGGCGCCGCCGCCGGGCGCCCGAGCGGCGCGTCGCTCACGGCTCCAGCACCACCTTGCCATGCGTCCGCCGCGAGCCGAGCGCGGCGAGTGCGGCCGATGCCTCCTCGAGCGGATAGCCGCGGTAGATCACCGGCCGGATCTTCTTCTCCTCGTAGAGCCGGAACAGCGCCCGGTAGGTCTCGGGCACCCGAGCAGGCTCGTGCTTCAGGTACGCGCCCCAGTGCAGGCCCACCACCGCGACGTTCTTGAGCAGGATCCGGTTCGCCGCGACCGACGGGATGGTCCCGCCCGCGAAGCCGATCACCAGCAGGCGGCCGTTCCAGGCGATGCACTTGAGCGAGCGGTCGAAGACATCGCCGCCGACCGAGTCGTAGATCACGTCCGCGCCACGCCCGCCGGTCAGCTCCTTCACGCGCGCGACGAAGTCCTCGCTCGCGTAGTCGATGCCCTCGTCGGCCCCGGCCTCGAGCGCGACGCGCACCTTCCCGGCGCCGCCCGCCGTCGCGAGGACGCGCGCGCCGAGCGCCTTGCCGATCTGCACCGCCGCGAGGCCCACGCCGCCCGCGGCGGCGTGCACGAGCAGGGTCTCGCCGCTCTGGAGGCCTGCGCGGAGCACGAGGCCGGCGTAGGAGGTCGGGTACACGATCGGGAACGCCGCGCCCTCCGCGAAGGACATGCCCTCGGGCATGCGGTGCGCAAAGGCCGCGGGCATCGCGATGCGCTCGGCATAGCCTCCGATCGGCACCGCGGCGAGCACGCGGTCGCCGGGGGCGAAGCCGCTGACTCCTGCTCCCACCTCGCGCACGACGCCCGCCACCTCGCCGCCCGGGACGAAGGGAAAGGGCGGCTTCACCTGGTAGCGGCCCTGTACGAGCAGGATGTCGAAGAAGTTGCAGCCCGCGGCGCGCACCTCGACGCCGAGCTGGCCGGGGCCCACGACGGGTTCGGGCAGCTCGGACACCGTGAGCTCGGCCGGCTCCATCCAGCGGTCCACCACGATCGCGCGCACGTCCGCCCTCCTCGGCGATCCCCGATGCTAGCGCCGGGCCCGGGCGGGGTATCCTCGGCGCGTGTCCCACCCGGACGGGATCGACGTGGCGGCGATCGGCGAGGAGGTGCCGCTCCTCGAGGGCATCCGCACGACCCGCGCGATCCGCCGGCTGCGCCCCGATCCGGTGCCGCCGGCGCTGATCCGCAAGGTCTGCGAGGCCGGCACCTTCGCGCCGAGCGGCGGCAACCGGCAGCCCTGGCTCTTCGTGGCGGTGACCGAGCCCGAGCGGCGCGCGTTCGTGGCGGAGCGCTACCGGCGCGCGTTCTCGGCCTACATCGCGCCGGCTCTCGCCGCGCTGGAGGCTCCCGGCCATTCCGAGCGCCAGCGGCGCACCGTGCGCTCGGCCGTGCACCTGGCCGAGCACCTGCACGAGGCGCCCGTGCACCTGTTCGTGGCCGGCTGGCTGCGGCGCGGCCAGGAGCAGACGCAGGCGCTCTTCCCCGCGATCCAGAACGTCCTGCTCGCGTGCCGTGCCGTCGGGCTCGGCGCCTGCCTCACGACGATGCACCGCGCCTTCGGAGACGAGATCGACGCCTTCCTGGGTCTCCCGGAGGACCGCCCGAGCTGCGCCCTGCTCCCGATCGGCTGGCCGCTCGGCCGCTACGGCCGGCCGCCGCGCCGCTCCGTCGACGAGTGCCTGCACTGGGAACGTTTCCGGGAGGATGCACCGGCAACGTGAGCACCGCGGCGCAGGACGGACCCGGGCGCACCCGGATCGGAGCTCGGGTAGCGGGCGCCCCGCGGCCGAGCGCGTTCCCGGCGCTCCCCGGCCAGCGTCCTGGGGCAGGGTAGGCAGCATGCGGATCGAGGACTACGCGCTCATCGGAGACACCCAGACGGCCGCGCTCGTCGGGCGCAACGGCTCGATCGACTGGCTGTGCCTGCCCCGCTTCGACTCGGGTGCGTGCTTCGCCGCGCTGCTCGGCGATCGCTCGAACGGACGCTGGCAGATCGCGCCGGCGGCGGCCGACGGCCCGGGCCGCGGCGGCCTGCGGGTCGAGCGGCGCTACCGGCCCGGCACGCTCGTCCTCGAGACGACCTTCCACAGCGACGAAGGCAGCGTCCGCCTCACGGACTGCATGCCGGTACGCGGGACGGCTCCCGACCTGGTGCGGGTGGTGGAGGGCGTGCGCGGCGCCGTGCCGATGACGCTGGATCTGGTCGTCCGCTTCGACTACGGGTCGACGGTGCCCTGGGTCCGCCGGCTCGACGGCACGCTCTCGCTCGTCGCCGGTCCGGACGCCCTCGAGCTCGTGAGCGGTGTCCCCGTCCACGGCGACGACCTGTCGACCCGGGCCACCTTCACGGTGCGGCCGGGCGACCGGATCCCCTTCGTCCTCACCTGGCACGCGTCGAACGAGCCGGCGCCCGCACACGCCGATCCCGATCGTGCCGTCGACGACACCGCAGCGTGGTGGGAGCAGTGGTCCGATCGCTGCGTCAGCCACGGGCGCTGGCAGGAGACGGTGCGCGCGTCCCTCGTGACGCTCAAGGCGCTGACCTACGCACCGACGGGCGGCATCGTCGCCGCGGCGACGACCTCGCTCCCCGAGGTGCTCGGGGGGTGCGCAACTGGGACTATCGCTACTGCTGGCTGCGCGACGCGACCTTCACCCTGCAGGCCCTGCTGGCGGCCGGCTACGAGGGCGAGGCGGTGGCCTGGCGCGACTGGCTGCTGCGCGCCGTCGCCGGGGACCCGTCCAAGCTCCAGATCCTGTACGGCGTGGCGGGCGAGCGCCGGCTGCCGGAGCTCGAGCTGCCCTGGCTCGCCGGCTACGAGGGCAGCCGGCCGGTCCGGATCGGGAACGCCGCGTCCACCCAGCGCCAGCTCGACGTCTACGGCGAGGTCATGGACGCCCTCCACCAGGCCCGCTGTGCGGGCATTCCGCCCGAAGCCGAGTCGTGGGAGGTCCAGAGCGTCCTCGTCGAGTGGCTGGAGTCGGGCTGGCGCGAGCCCGACTCCGGGCTCTGGGAGATCCGGGGGACGCCGCGGCACTTCGTCCACTCCAAGGTGATGTGCTGGGTCGCGTTCGACCGCGCCGTCCGCGCCGTCGAGCGCTTCGGGCTCGCGGGGCCGGCCGGGCGCTGGCGCGCGCTCCGCGACGAGATCCACCGCGAGGTGTGCGAGCGCGGCTGGAACGACGCCCGGCGCACCTTCACCCAGTCCTACGGCTCGACCGAGCTCGACGCGAGCCTGCTGATGATCCCGATGGTCGGCTTCCTCGATCCGCGCGACGCACGCGTCCGGGGAACGATCGACGCCGTTCGCCACGAGCTCTCCGTCGACGGCTTCGTCGCGCGCTATCCCACCGAGCACGGGAGGTCGGTCGACGGGCTTCCGGGCCGGGAAGGGGCCTTCCTCCTGTGCACCTTCTGGCTGGCCGATGCCCTCGCCCTGTCGGGCAGGACCGACGAGGCCACGGCCCTGTTCGAGCGGCTCCTCGGGCTCGCCAACGACGTCGGACTGCTGGCCGAGCAGTACGACCCGGTGCAGCGGCGGATGCTCGGCAACTTCCCGCAGGCCTTCTCCCACATCGGGCTCGTCAGCACGGCCTCGAACCTGAGCGAAGCCGTCGGCCCCGCGCGCCACCGCAAGGAGGCGACCTGAGAGCGACGATCCCCCGCCCCGGATCGGGCCGGGGGATCCGCGCGTCAGCCCGGCGCCGGCGCCCGCGCGACGCCCCGGAAGAGCAGCTCGAGCGAGGAGTCGATCGCCGCGGCGCAGCCGTCGGCGGAGAGCAGGCCGTTCGCCCACGAGATGCGCGCGCCGAGCGCGGCGTGGAAGAGCGCGCGCGAGGCGAGCATCACGTCGGCGTCGCGGGCCAGGTCGCCGCGCATGCGGCCCTGGAGCAGGATCTCGGCGAGCAGGCCGATCGTGCGGTCGTGGAGCGCCAGCACGCGACGGGCGACGCGCGCCTCGGGGTGCGTGAGGGCGCGCAGCGCGATCATCGTGAGGTCGGGGTCCTCGGAGAGGAGCTGGTGCTGGTGGGCGAAGAAGCGCTCGAGGCGCTCGCGGGCCGGCCGCGCGCGCTCGTCCTCGGCGCGGAAGCGCCGCCAGGCCTCCTCCTGGCGGACGGCCAGGTCCTCGACCAGCAGCTCCTCCTTCGAGCGGATGTGCCGGTAGAGCGAGCTCGCGCCCATTCCGCAGCGGCCGGCGATCGCGCGCAGCGTGGCGCCGTCGAAGCCGTGCTCGCGGAACAGCTCGCGCGCTGCCGCCAGGATCCGCTCGCGGCTGGCGCGCCCGCGCACCAGCCGGCCGTCATCGGGCCGCAGCGGCGGCCGGGCGACGCGCGCGGGGGACTCCATGGCCCGGCGAGGATGCGCTAGCCCGCGGCCGGGCCGCAAGCGCGGAGCTCAGCGGCCCGTTGCCTCCCGCACCCGCTGGCGCAGCGCCACGAGTGCGGGCCGCGCGCGCAGGAGCCGTGGTCCGCCCGGCACGCTCCCCGCCTCGAGGGTGCCGAGGAAGGCCGTCGCGGTGAGGTCGGCGCGGCTCGGGCGGTCGGCGTGGAAGAAGGGACGCGCGCCGAGGAAGCCCACCAGGTCGTCGAGGCGTCGCTCGAAGCCGGGGTCGAACTCGCCGGCGCGCTCGGGCGGCCCCGTCATCAGCTCGGCGATCCGGCCCAGGACTCCGAGCCGGGCGAGCTCGCTTCCCGAGCCCGCGCCGGGATCCGCCGGCGCCACGTTCGCGCGCAGCCAGCGCACCCAGTAGAAGAAGAAGGTCTCGCCGATCCACGACTCGAGCTGGCGCTGCTGGCGCGCGACCCACGCGTCGCGTGCCACGAGCGGCGGATCCGGGAAGCGCGCGTCGAGCCAGTCGAGGATGCCGCTCGAGTCCGGCACGCGCGTCCCCTCGAAATCCATCAGCGGCAGCATGCCCGTCTCGGGGCTCCAGCGCCGGTAGTCCTCGGGGCTCTGCGGCGCGATCAGCTCGGCGTCTCCGAAGCCCTTGAGGGCGAGGCCCAGGAACACCTTCTCGACGAAGGGCGATCCCGGCGGCCCATAGACGACGATCTTGCGTCCGCTCACATCAGCTTCTCGGGCTGCTCCAGTCCCTCGCGCACCAGGCCGAGGCCGAGTGCCGCGTTGAAGCCGTCCTCGATGCGCTCCTCGTAGGTCCACTTGATCGTGACCCGCCGGCGGCCGTCGGGGCCTGCGGCGATCCGGCCGAGCACGCCGAAGACCGGGCAGTTGCCCCACTCCCAGAGATGGTGGTAGCCGGCGTCGATGCCGATCGAGCCGAGGTTCGCGATGAAGCCGGAGGCGAAGAGCGGGTCGGCGTCGATCATCGCACGCGGCAGGAGCCCGAGGGCGTCGAGACCACGCGCCGCCTGCAGCAGGAGCCGGATCAGCGGCGGCGGCAGGCGCAGGAGCAGGTCCATCTCGCTGTCCGAGCTGGTGCGCGCGCCGCGGCGGCCGGCGCCGAGCTTGTCGAGGATCCCGTCCACCATCTCGAGGAGCCCCGCATCCGTGTCCATGCGGCGCTTCACGGTGAGGATCGGCGCGTCGTCGGTGAAGGCGCGCTTGGCGCTGAAGGTCAGCCAGATGCCGTCGCGCTGGTAGAGCCGCCCACCTGCGACGAAGCGGTTCAGGCGCGGGCGCTCGGCGAAGCAGCGCGCGAGCGCGCGCAGCACGAGATGGAAGTAGGTGACCTGGCGCTCGGGCGGGCGGTCCGCGTTGATCCGCGCGAGGAACGCGAGGCCCGGCTCGGCGTCGACCTCCTGCGCGAAGTAGACCAGCGAGTCGTTGCGCCGCGGCGAGACGAAGGGCATGAAGCGCCGCATCGCCGAGAGGTCGGTGACCAGGGTTCCATCGGGTCGGCGTCCGAACATGGGCGCTGAACGTAGCGTCCGGACGGGGCCTTCACCGGCGCCCGCGAGGCCCCGCGGTGCTGCGCGCGAGCTCTTCGAGCGGGCGCGCGGCGCGGCGGCCGCCCGACCCGCACCGCCCGAGGCGCGATTCCGCCCGCCCGCCCCCTACCAGCGGATCCGGTAGCGCACCTCGTAGCCCCAGTGGTCGGAGAGGGCACCGTCCTCCCCGCCGGCGAAGGGCTCGGTGAAGTTGCGGATCACCTCGATCGGCTCGATGCGCACGGGGCTTCCGGCCGGCTGGTAGTAGAACTGGCGGTCGTTGGCGGTCTTCCAGACGTCCGTCCAGTCGGTCCGGCCGTCGCTGCCGACCACGATCTGGCAGGTGTCGGGTGCGCCGAGGCAGTCGAAGCCAGCATCGGCGAAGGGCATCTCGCGCAGGAACTTGTGGTAGCTCGGATGCTTCGGCTTGAAGTTGAAGTCGCCGGCAAAGACGGCCGGGTGGGTACCGAACGGGATCCGGCGCAGGAACACCGCGAGGTCGTCGATCTGGTTGCGGCGCACCGGCTCGTTGCGGGTATCGGCCTGGAGGTGGGTGGTGAAGACCTGGATCGGCCCCGGCACCCCCGGCAGCTCGAGCTCGACACCGACGACTGCCTTGCGGATCCAGCACTCGGGGAAGGCGCAGTCGTTCAGGGCCCGCTCGTAGTGGGCGACGATCGGGTGGTTGCTGAGCACCTCGAGGCCGCTGTCGTTGGCGAACGGGCCGCCGTCGTCGGGGCCGCGGAGCGCGTAGGGGTAGCCCGCCCGGCGGCGCACCCGCGCCGACTCGCGGACGAAGGCCTCCTGGAGCACGACCACGTCGGGCTCGTCGCCGCGCCGGCGCCTTTCGGCCAGGATCTCGCCGATCCGCGCGAGCCGGTCGAGGTCGGTGATGAGCGGCAGGCCCTTGATGTTGTAGGACAGGACGTCGAGCTCGACGGCGTGGGCCGGCTCGCTGCTCGCCGCTGCGCGGGCGGAAGGAGCCGATCGAACGGTCGGTGCGGGGACGGAGAGCGCGAGCAGCGCGGCCAGCGTGAAGAGGATGCGAGCCGCGGTGCGTCGAGCGAGCAAGTACGCGTGCGTCACGGATCGGCTGTCCTTCGCGCCCCTCCCTCTGGTGGAGTGTCCAGCAGACGCACCTGGTGTCGAGCGTGCGGATGGCGGACTGCAACGCCACACCCGCACGCATCGGCAGGCGGCCGGCAACATCGCTCGTGCGCGATCCCTTCTGGGAAAAACTCTTCACAGCGTCGCAACGCGCTGCTCGGCCGGAGCGCCGGGCAGCGCACGCCGAGCGCCCGCAGACGCTGGATTCGACACCATACTGCGGCACGTGGATTGCACCGGAAGACGGGCAGCTCGGTGGGGAGGAGAGAGGAGAGGAGGTCGCAGGCGATGCCCTTCTCCAGGCGCTCGGTCTCCTTCGACACGGTCCTGCTCGGCGAGATCCTGCTCGGCGCCTTCCTGATCACCGCCGCTCCGCCCGCCCGGGCGGGGGGCGACGACGACGAGGACGACGAGTACCAGGGGCGGATCTCGGCCGGCCAGCTCATGGAAGCGATCGACGATCACGCCCGGTACCGCTCCGAGCTCTTCTTCGGCAACCAGGACGCACCGGACCCCGTCCTGTTCCGCGGCGGCCGCGGCGGCGATCGCTACGGCAACTTCGACGATCCCGAGCGGGCCCGGCGGATGGTGGCCGAGGAGTGGCTCGAGCGGCTCGAGCAGCGCCTCAACCAGAAGAGCAAGGACTGGAACCCCTTCCGCGACGAGGACGACGAGGCGCGCGATCGCGGCGGGGACCGGGATCGGAACCGGAAGCGGGACCAGGAGCGGGACGAGGAGTGGCGCAGCTCCGGTCCGAAGCTCCTGTTCGGCCTCGAGGACCCCACCCCGGACCCGGTCGTGCTCGGCGAGTCCTGGAAGAGCCGCTTCCGGATGAGCCTCGTGCGCGGCCTCGAGTACCGGCAGGAGTGGCCCGCCGGCGGCGGCGATCGGAAGCTCCAGATGCGGGTCTACGGCCCGATCGTGCCCGGCGGCCCCGGCCTCGGCCTGCAGCTCAAGGGCCACCTCCTCGACCACCGCTTCCGGCTGAACGCCTACGGCGCCGAGAAGGAGTTCGGCCTGACGATGGACCTCGAGTTCTAGCCGATCGCTGCGTCTCGCTGCGCGGCGGTCGCGGGCGATCCGGGATAGGCTCGCCCGCGCGGTGAGGAGGCTTCGGATCGCGATCGGGGTCGTGCGGGCTGCCGCGCTGATCGCCGCGGGACTGGCCGGGGCTGCGCGCGCCGACACGGTGGCGCTCTGGCTCTTCGACGAGCAGGAGGGGGTCTACCCCGGCTCCGTCCTGAACGACGCCGGCCCCGACCGGGCCTTCCTGAACCTCGGGCGTGGCGGCCGGCTCGAGGCCGGGCGTTTCGGCCGCGCGCTGCGCCCCGTCGAGCCGGGCCCCTTCGCACCGGCGGCCGCAGCGCTCGATCCGGAGGACGCGGTCGCGATCGGCCTGCGCCCGCCGCCGGCCCGCCCCGGGCGCGGCGTCGAGCCGATGACCTGGGCGAGCGCGACCTTCGCGGCCGCGCTCGTCCACGGCGAGACGCACCTGCGCGGCACGCCGCTCCTCCACCCGACGGCCGGCCGGCTGAACCTCGGGGGCGGCGACTTCACGATCGAGTTCTGGCTGCGCGCGGACCCGACGGCCCAGGGCGAGGGCGTGCTCCTCGAGCTCGGCAGCGGGCCGCACGGCGGAAGCGAGCACGTGACCCGCCTCTCGCTCCACCCGGCCGAGGCGCGCTTCGAGCTGTGGAACGAGCCCTCGGGCGCGCGCCTCTCGCTTCCGACCGATGCCGCGGCGCTCGCCGCCGGCGGCTGGGTGCACCACGCGTTCGTCTACGACGCGGCGCGCGGCGAGCTGCGTCACTACGCCGGCGGGCGCCGGCAGGGCGAGCCCGTGGCGGGCCGGCTCGCACCCCTGCCGCCGGGCGACGAGGACTACCTGAGCGTCGGGCGCGACGGCCGCTGGGAGCGGCCCCTCGCGGGAGCGCTCGACGAGCTGCGCCTCTCGGACGCGCAGGTCTACGCCGGGGACTTCGCCGTACCCGCGAGCTTCGCCCGCCACCCCGGCCCCGCGCCCGCGCTGCCCGAGGGCCCGCCGCTGCTCTTCCCCGACGGCCGCTCGCCGCCCCGCACGATCGAGCTCGGCGGGCGCAAGCACCTCTTCCTCGACGGCGCCCTCCTCGCCCGCAGCGACCACGTCACCTTCACCGCCCACCCGCCCCGGCTCGAGGCCGCGGCCCTCGCGGCCGACCCCGGCTGGAGCACGGTCGTCGACGACGGCGAGGGCGGGATCCGCCTCTACGGCGAGTGCCCGGGCGGAACCTGCGTCTGGCTCTCGCGCGACGGCCTCCGCTTCGAGGCCCCCGACCTCCCCGGCGGGCGCGGCAACCTGGTGGCGGCCGACCCGGCCCGCCGCGCCTCGGTCCTGCTCGATCCGAACGCCGGGCCGGCCGCGCGCTGGAAGCTCCTCGGCGGCTCGGCCGAGCGCGGCCTCTTCCTCTACACGTCGCCCGACGGCCTCGCCTTCGAGCGCAGCGACGCGACCGCCCTGCCCTTCGCCGCCGGCTCCGCCCCGACCCTCTTCTACGACGACCAGCGCCGGCTCTACGTCGCCCACCTGCGCAGCGACTACGGCCGCACCCCCGCCGGCGCGACCTCGCGCTTCGCGGTCCGAGCCGAGACCGGGGACCCGCTGCACGCGTGGCCGTTCGCGCCCGCGAGCGCGGCGCAGCGCGCCGCGGCGGCGCGCCGGATGCGCCTCGCGAGCGAGATCCTCGATCCCTGGTGGCTCGACAACGGGCCGCTCGCACCCGCCGGCCCGAGCCTCGAGCTCCCGATCGCGATGGCGCACGACCGCGAGCTCGACCCCGTCGCCACCGATCTCTACAACCTGCGCGCCCTCAAGTACCCCTGGGCGCCCGACGCCTACCTCGCCTTCCCGCTCTGGTACTTCCACTACGAGCACGACGGCCCGGCAGCGCGCCAGGCGCTGGCGGCGCCCGAGCGGGGGCTCGGCAGCGGGCTCGTCGAGGCCCAGCTCGCCGTGAGCCGCGACGGCCTGCGCTGGACGCGCCACCCGCGCCCGGCCTACGTCCCGGTCGGCGACCACGCGGGCTACCCGATCCGCCGCCCCTACCTGGCCTCCGGCATGGTCCGGCGCGGCGACGAGATCTGGCAGTACTCCTACACGCGCTCGTCGTACCACAGCCCGCACGGAGCGGCGCCGCACCCGCCGGTGCTCCACCGCCTGGTGCAACGCCTCGACGGCTTCGTGTCGGCCGACGCACCCTACGAGCGCGAGGCCCTGCTCGTCACGCACCCGCTGCGCTTTGCCGGAGGGCGGCTCGTGCTCAACGTCGACACCGGCGCCACCGGCTACGCGCAGGTGGGTTTCCTCGACGAGCGCGGGCAGCCGGTGCCGGGCTTCGGCGCCGACGACTGCGTCTACGTGAACGCGAGCTCCGTGGCGCATCCGGTCGAGTGGCTCGGCCATGGCCACGACGTCTCGAGCCTGGCCGGCCGCACCGTCCAGCTCGTGGTGCGCATGCGCGGCGCGGCGCTCTACGCGCTGCAGTTCGTGCCGGCGGTCGAAGGGGAGCAAGCCCCGGAAGGCAACGAGGCCGGCGCCAGCCGATGATCGCCGATCGGGTGCGGCGGAGGTACGCACCCTCGCGTCGCCTCCGAGATCCTAGGCGAAGCGCGCGAGGAGCTTCCGCAGGCGCGCCGGATCGACCGGCTTGGTCAGGTGGTGGTCGAAGCCGGCCGCGAGCGCGCGCCGGCGGTCGTCCTCGAGCCCGAAGCCGGTCAGCGCGACGAGCGGCACCTCGCCGAGCGCCGGTGTCTCCCGCACGCGCCGGGCCACCTCGTAGCCGTCGATCCCGGGCAGGCCGATGTCCACCAGCATCACGTCGGGGGGATCGCCGCGCGCCGCCTCCAGCGCGCTCGGCCCGTCGCGCGCAACGCGCACCTGGTGGCCGAACACCTCGAGCAGCATCATCAGGCCCTCGGCGGCGTCCGCGTTGTCCTCGACGATCAGCACCCGCAGCCCGCCCGGCTGCGGCGCTGCCGGCGATTCCCCTCCGGCGTCCGGCTCCGTGCGGAACGTCCCCCCGACGCAGGGCAGGAAGACGACGAACTCGGCGCCCCGGCCGGGACCCTCGCTGTGCGCCTCGACCCGCCCGCGGTGCAGGGCCACCAGGTCGCGCACCACCGCGAGCCCGATCCCGAGCCCGCCGACCGCGCGCTCCGGCTGCTGCCCTGCCTGCACGAAGAGCTCGAAGATCCGGGGCAGGGCCTCGGGGGCGATTCCGATCCCGTCGTCGCGCACGCGCAGGACGGCGTCGTCGCCGCAGCGCTCGAGGTGGAGCTCGATGTGGCCCCCGGCGTTCGTGTAGCGGGCCGCGTTGTCGAGCAGGTTCCCGACCACCTGCTCGAGGCGCACCGGGTCCCCCTCGCAGAGGAGCGGCTCGGGCGGGACCGACACGGAGAGCCGGTGGCCGCGCGCCTCGAAGAGCGGGTACGCCGTCGCAGCCGCGCGCTCGACCAGCTCGTTCAGCGGGACCCGGTGCCTGCTCAGGCGGATCGCGCCCTGCGTGATCCGCGAGAGATCGAGCAGGTCGTCGACGAGCCGGCCGAGCTGCTCGGCCTGGTGGGTCGCGATCTCGAGCGCGCGCTCGCGCCGGCCGGGATCGAGCCGCGCGGAGTAGACGGCGTTGCGGAGCGCGGCCAGCGGGTTGCGCAGCTCGTGGCTCAGCATCGCCAGGAACTCGTCCTTGGAGCGGCTCGCCGCCTCGGCCTCCGCGCGGGCGCGCTGTGCCACGCCGAGGAGCTGCTCGCGCTGCGCCTCCAGCGCGCGGCGCGCCGTCACGTCGCGCACGATCTTGGCGGCGCCCGTGACGCCGCCGCTCGCGTCCCGGATCGGCGACACCGAGAGCGAGACCTGGATGCGGGTGCCGTCCTTCCGGATCCGCTCGGTCTCGTAGTGGTCGACGCGCTCGCCGCGGCGGATCGCGCCGAGGATCGCGCTCACGTCGTCGGGGCGATCGGCGGGGATGAGCCGGGCGGTGGGCTGGCCGATCATCTCCTCGGCACGGTACCCGAAGATGCGCTCCGCGGCCGAGTTCCAGCTCGTGACGACACCCTCGAGCGTCTTGCCGATGATCGCGTCACCAGAGCCCTCGACGATCGCTGCCAGCCGCGAGCGCGACTCCGCGACCTCGCGGCTGCGCTCGAGCGCGCTCTCGAGCGCCCGGGTCCGCTCCTCGAGCCGGTCGAGCGTGACCGCGCGCCCGGCCGGGCCGAGCGGGACGTCGCCGTCCTCGGCCAGCACGACCTCCGAGTGCGCCGCACAGATGCGTCGCAGCGCTTCCCGGCTCGCGCCGGCAAAGCCCGCGAGCGGATAGGCGCAGAGCCCCGTGCACGGCAGCTCGGCGACGAGGTCGTTCCACAGCGCTTCGAGCTCGGCCGCGGCCTCGGCCCTCGCCTCGGCCCACAGGAGGGCCACCATCTCCCCGAACGCGCGGACCGGGGCGCCCCGCGCCGCCACCTTGCGGAGCGCGCCGCCCACCACTTCGGCGAAGCGCTCCCGATCGGGACGGCCCTCGCGCAGGATCGCGCCGAGCGTCGCGGCGGCGTCGAAGCGCTGGAAACGGCCGCTCGCCTGCGCGGCCGCGACGTCGAGCCCGTTCGCGCTGAGCCGCCGCTCCAGCTCGTCGAGATGCTCCTTCGTCGCGATCGCCAGGAAGGAGTCGCCGGCGCCGAGGCCGCCGCCCGCGAAGCGGGCAAGCGGGCGGAGCAGGGCCTCGTCGTCCTCGTAGAACTGCACCAGGTGCGTCGGGGGGTCTCCGGGGCGTCGGCCCGTCACGCGGCCCTCCCGCGACCCCTTGCAGCAGGGAGCATGCCAGCTCCGCCGCTCGCACGCTGCCGTTCGAACGAGGGCTGCCCGGGCCGCTCGCGAGGCGCGATTCTACAACTTCCCGCTGGCCCTCTGGAATCCACGCCAGCGCTGGACCCGCTCCGGGAACGACGCGAAGCCGATCCGGGCGCAGAGCTCGCGCAGCTCGGGCCGCGCGCCGTGCCACGCGAGGTCCCCGAGCGCTTCGGCGAGCGGGACGTCCTCGCGAAGGGTCGCGAGGCGCTTGTAGAGGAGGGCCTCCTCGCGCCGCTCGGCGAGCGTCGCGGCCAGCCGCGCGGCCCCGCGGACCTCCGGCGTCCAGGCCGATGCCGACGCCGGGATCGCCTCGAGGTGCCCATAGCAGGCCAGCAGCGCGGCGGCCGAGCGCGCGCCGAAGCCCGGCAGGCCCGGGTAGCCGTCGGCCGCGTCGCCCACCAGCGCGAGCCAGTCCGGGATCGAGGCCGGCGACACGCCGAAGCGTTGGAGTACGCCGTCCTCGTCGACCGTGCGCTTCCGGCGGCGGTCGAGGAGCACCACGCGGCGGCCCCGCACGCACTGGGCCAGGTCCTTGTCGGGCGAGGCGATCACGATCTGCCCGGCCTGCGCCGCGAAGCGGGCGGCGCCCGTCGCGAGGGCGTCGTCGGCCTCGAACTCGACCATCGGCCAGACCACCAGCCCGAGCGCGGCCATCGCCTCCTCGGCGAGCGGGAACTGGGCCAGCAGGTCCTCGGGCACCCCCGCCTCGGTCTTGTAGCCGGCGTAGAGATCGTTGCGGAACGAGCGCACGACGTGGTCGGTCGCACACGCGACGTGGGTGGCCCCTTCGTCGCGGAGCAGGGCGAGGAGCGTCGACAGGAGCCCCCGCACGGCCCCGACCTCGCGCCCGTCGGGCGCCTTCGACGAGGGCAGCGCGAACCAGGCCCGGAACAGCTCGTAGGTGGCGTCCACGAGATGGACGCAGGCCGGCGGCGCCAAGGACCCTCCATCCGCGCCGGACACACGAGACGCCGAACGCACGCAACGCCGAACGCACGAAAGGCTGGCGCCCCGGGAGGGACTCGAACCCCCGACCCGCGGATCAGAAATCCGCTTCTCTATCCGGCTGAGCTACCGGGGCAATCCAAGGAATCCGGCTACTTACGCCATCCTGGGCCTCCGTGCGATCCGCTTGAGAGAGGTCCGATGGAGGTGGCTGCTGAAAGCCCAGGAGGGCGCGCGCGGTTCCTACCTTAGACCACGGCCGGCTGGTGCGCGTGGTTACGCGCTGGCGCGTCGCTGCCTGCTACGGTGCCCACCGGGAGGGGATGCGCCATGCCCGCCGTCACGTGCCCGAAGTGCGGCGCCGTCGTGCAGATGGTCCCGACCGGCCGCAGTAGCTTCAAGACGAAGATCGGAACCGACGCCAGCCTGCGGTGCATCGAGATGCGCGACCACATGAAGGTGCACGGCAGCGCCGGGGCCGAGTTCGAGTGCCAAGCTCTGAAGGCCGAGCTGAGTCGCGTGTTCCATGAGTGGACGAAGCGGCTCGGCGCCGTCGCGGCGCTGCTAGGGATCGCCTTGGGCGGCGGAGCGCAGGCCCAGGGGGACAACCCGGTCCTGCGATCGCTCGAGGTATTCTGCATCACGACGGCCGAAGTCGCGCGCCAGGGCGCGTTGCGCGACTACTCGGACTCGCAGATCGAGAACGGCCTCTGTATGACTTCGGCGCTCTTGACCCGCGCGGTCGCCTCGGGCGACTCGCTCACAGAACGAACCTGCACGGAAGCCGCCACCGCAATGATGTGGGAGTTCAAGCAGCGCTTCCCGAGTGGCGATCCGAAGCGAGTGATGGGGCGCTGTACCCCATAGCGTGATCCCGCGGTTGGGGCCGCCGGTCAGTAGAGCTCTTCGGTCTCGGAATTTCGCGCCCACTGCGTTTGCCACCCGGCGGGAAGTTCGTTCGCCTTCACCCCTCGCCGTATCTCGCCGGCCGCTTCGCCCCCGGCCACCCACTCGTCTCGCGCCTTCTTGGACGGGAAGGGGTAAAGGCGTAACCGGCCAGCCTGAGGCGTCCTTGCGCGGGCGAGCGGAAGGCGGCTGGGTCAGGTGCGGTCGAGGAGCGAGCGCAGCGGGGCCTGGGCGAAGTGCTGCTTCCAAAGCCGCGGCGTGA